>NZ_JBHWGD010000039.1:0-85929 GCF_042733235.1 Kitasatospora sp. NPDC059722 | reverse complement strand
GCGGCCGGGCAGGTCGGTGGCCTCGATCCTCAGCTGCATGCGCCCATCCTCCCCCGGGTCCAGGGCCTGTCGTCAAACTCCCGTCGTCCGCCCGGTGGGCGGGCCGGGCGGCGTTGGGGTGCGTGCATCGCAAGGCGGAGGAGGGAGTCCATGCGGTGGGGGCACCTCCCGGCCGTCAGGCTGGGGGACATCGGCGACCGACGACAACGCGGCGAGGCGCGTGCCCCAACGCCGCCCGGCAGGCGGGAGTCTGCAGACGGACCCCCGGCGCCGGGGTGACCATCGACACGACGGAGGACCGCGCATGACCACCACGCCCGAGGAGTTCGACGTCATCGTCCTGGGCGCCGGGCCGACCGGCGAGAACGTGGCCGACCGGACGGTCGCGGCCGGCCTGCGCACGGTGATCGTCGAGGCCGAACTGGTCGGCGGCGAGTGCTCGTACTGGGCCTGCATGCCGAGCAAGGCACTGCTGCGCCCGGCGGCGGCGCTCGCCGACGCCCGCGCGGTGGCCGGCTCGCGCGAGGCCGTCGGCGAGGGGCGGCTCGACGCGGCCGCGGTGCTGGCCCGGCGGGACTCCTTCACCTCGCACTGGCGGGACGACGGCCAGGTGAAGTGGCTGCGCGACACCGGCATCGAGCTGGTGCGCGGCCACGGCCGGCTGGCCGGCGCACGGACCGTGACGGTCGAGGCGGAGGACGGCGGCGAGCGGGTGCTGACCGCCCGGCACGCCGTCGCCGTGTGCACCGGCAGCCGCCCGGTGCTGCCGGCCGGGGTGCCGGGGCTGGCGGAGGCCCGGGCGTGGACCAACCGGGAGGCCACCGGGGCCCCCGCCGTCCCCGGGCGGCTCGCGGTGGTCGGCGGCGGCGTGGTCGGCGTGGAGATGGCGACGGCGTGGCGGGCGCTGGGTGCGGAGGTCGTCCTGCTGGTGCGCGGCGGCGGGCTGCTGCCGCGGATGGAGCCGTTCGCGGGCGAGCTCGTCGGCGACGGCCTGCGCGAGGCCGGGGTGGACGTCCGGTTCGGGGTGGAGGTCACCGCGCTGGAACGGGCGGACGGCTCCGGACCGGTCGTGCTGACGCTGTCGGACGGCGAGCGGCTGAGCGTCGACGAGGTGCTGTACGCGACCGGGCGGGCCCCGCGGACCGCGGACATCGGCCTGGAGCAGGTCGGGCTGAAGCCGGGCGACTGGCTGGAGGTGGACGACAGCTGCACGGTGCTCGGCGTGCCCGGCGAGTGGCTCTACGCCGCCGGGGACGTCAACCACCGGGCGCTGCTCACCCACCAGGGCAAGTACCAGGCGCGGATCACCGGCGCGGCCATCGCGGCCCGGGCCCAGGGGCGTGAGCTGGACACCTCGCGCTGGGGCGCGCACGCCGCGTCGGCCGACAGCGCCGGCGCGCCGCAGGTCGTCTTCACGCAACCGGAAGTCGCCGCCGTCGGCCTGACCCTGGCGGCGGCCGAGCGGGCCGGGCTGCGGGTCAAGGCCGTCGACCACGACCTCGGCGCCGTGGCCGGGGCCTCGCTGTACGGCGACGACTACCGCGGCCGGGCCCGGGTGGTCTTCGACCTGGATCGTCAGGTGCTGGTCGGTGCCTGCCTGGTCGGCCCCGCGGTCGCCGAACTGCTGCACTCGGCGACCGTCGCGGTGGTCGGCGAGGTGCCGATCGACCGGCTCTGGCACGCCGTGCCCGCGTACCCGACGATCAGCGAGGTGTGGCTGCGGCTCCTGGAGGGCTGCCGGGGCTGAGCGCCTGATGCCGTCCTCCGTCCGCCGTCCCCCGAGGTCACCGGCTCGGCACTGCTCGGCACTGCCCGGCACTGCTCGGCGCGGCGAGATGTGACCTCGGGTGGACGGCGGGAGACTGGCAGTCGGGGGACGTCCCGGGGGGCGGTTTCTCGTGACCAGGTGGTGTGTTGGCATGACCGAGGTGCTGTTGGCCGTCGGAACCGAGAAGGGCCTCTTTCTCGGCCGCAGCCGCGACCGGCTGAGCTGGGAGTTCAGCGGGCCGCACTTCCCGATGAACGCGATCTACTCCGTCTCCGTGGACCGCCGCGAGGGCCGCGCCCGGCTGCTGGTGGGCGCCGACAGCAGCCACTGGGGCCCGTCGGTGTGGCGCTCCGACGACCTCGGTACCAGCTGGAACGAGCCCGCCGAGCCCGCGATCCGCTTCCCCGAGGGCACCGGCGCCTCGCTCACCAGGGTCTGGCAGCTCCAGCCCGCCGGGCCCGAGGCGCCCGGCGTCGTGTACGCGGGCACCGAACCGGCCGCGCTGTTCCGCTCCGAGGACGGGGGCGAGACCTTCGCCCTCGTCCGGGCCCTGTGGGACCACCCGCAGCGCTCCCAGTGGGGCGCCGGCTACGGCGGCCAGGGCCTGCACACCATCCTCACCGACCCGCGCGACCCGCAGCGGCTCCTGGTCGCCGTCTCCAGCGGCGGCGTCTACCGCAGCAAGGACGGCGGCGAGAGCTGGGAGCCGTCCAACACCGGTCTGCGCGCAGAGTTCTTCCCCGAGGAGAGCCAGTACCCGGAGTTCGGCCAGTGCGTCCACAAGATCGCCCCGGACCCGGTCCACCCCGACCGCCTCTACCTGCAGAACCACGGCGGCGTGTACCGCAGCGACGACTGGGGCGCGAGCTGGCGGACGATCGTCGACGGGCTGCCCGCCGAATTCGGCTTCGCGATCGCCGCGCACCCGCGCCGCGGCGACACCGCCTACCTGTTCCCGCTCGGCGGCTCCGGCGACCGCATCCCGCCCGGCCGCCGCTGCCGGGTCTTCCGCACCGAGGACGCCGGCGACAGCTGGCAGCCGCTCGCCGACGGCCTGCCCGGCGAGGACCACTACGGCATCGTGCTGCGCGACGCCCTGCGCACCGACGACGCCGACCCGGCCGGCATCTACTTCGGCAACCGCACCGGTGACGTGTACGCCAGCCACGACGAGGGCGACAGCTGGACGCTGCTCAAGTCCCACCTGCCCGACGTGCTGTGCGTGCGCGCGGCCGTGATCTCCTGATGCAGGGCCGCCGTCGGCCCGGAACACCGGCACGCGGCCGGAACGGGGCCGGTAGGACGCTGGCACGAGGCCGGCAGAGGGCCTGCACGAAGCCTGTGTTCGGAACAAACCGTTGCCCCCGGTCGTCCGGGCTGGTCAGTATGGCCGGAACACGAACGATCTCGACGATGGGGCAGGCGTGGCGGAGACGGACTGGGTGATCGGGCGGACCTCCGACGGGGTGCCGGTGGTGCGGTACCGGCGGGGCGAGCGGGAGGGCCTGCCATGGGCCGACCTGCTCGAAGTCCTCGACGGATCCGGCGGGGTGGACCCGGTGGAGTTCGTGCGCGACACCATGCCGGGGTGGGCGGTCTCCGGATCCGCCGAGTTCGGCCGGGAGTTGCTGGCGCGCGGCGCCACGCCGCTGCGGCACGCCCACTCGCTGCGGCGCGACCTGGTGGCCGACCCGCCGCCCGCCGACTGGACGGACGCGCCACTGCGGGAGGGCCTGCGGGCGGCGCCCTGCGACCGCGCGCCCGAGGAGCTGTTCGACGCGTGGCGGGCCGCGTTCGCCCCCGGACACGTGGACCGGTTCGCGGGCGACGACCGCCGGGCGCTGGCCGAACGGCTCGCCCCGCTGCTCGCCGGCACGGCCATCGGGCCCGTGCTGCCCGCCAGCCTGCTCGCCGTGGACGCGGACGACCGGGTGGTGGGCGGCGTCGTGCTCACCGACCGGGCCGGTGTGCCGTGGGTCGGCGAGGTCTTCCGCCACCCAGGGCGCGGCTACCCCGGGCTCGGCACCGACCTGCTGCGCCGGGCCGTCGCGGACTGCGCCCGCAGCGGGCTCGCCGAGGTGCAGCTGACCGTGACCGAGGGCAACCCGGCCCGCCGGGTGTACGAGCGGCTCGGCTTCGCCCTGGTGCACACGGCCCTGACCGTGATCGTGCCGGGCGGCGCCCCGGCAACCGGCTGACCGCCATCGGCCGCCGCCGTGCCCCCGGCGACCCGTCACCGGGCCAGCTCCAGCACCACGATCCCGGCCAGCACGGTGACGCTGGCCGTCAGCCGCAGCCGGCCCAGGCGCTCGCGGAACACCGTCGTGGCGATCAGCGCGGCGATCACGATGCTCGTCTCCCGTAGCGCCGCGATCGTCGCGAGGTCCCCCCGGGACTGCGCCCACACCACCAGCCCGTAGGCCGTCAGCGAGAGCACGCCGCCCACGATGCCGAGCGGCGCCACCCGGCCGACCCCGACCAGCAGCGAGCGGCCGCGCCGCAACCACACGACCAGCACGAGCGCCGGCCCCTGGAGCAGGAACAGCCAGGCCACGTAGCCGCCGACGGTGCCGGCGTGCCGGACCCCGCTGCCGTCCAGCACCGTGTAGAGCGCGATCATCACCCCGGTGCCCGCCGCGGCCCCCAGCGCGGGCAGCTGCGCCCGCCCCGGCACCCCCTTGGCGAAGGCCAGCCCGATCAGGCCGCAGGAGATCACCGCGACTCCCGACAGCTCGCCCGCGCCCGGGTGCCGGCCCAGCACCGCCACGGATATCAGCGCCACCAGCAGCGGCGCCGATCCGCGCGCGACCGGGTACATCTGCCCGAAGTCCCCCAGCTGATAGGCCCGCAGGAGCAGCACCGTGGACACCGTCTGGACCACCGTCGAGGCCAGCAGGTAGGGCCAACTGGCGGCGGCCGGTAGCGGGTTGACCAGCACCAGGACGACGGCGCACGCGGTGTACGTCAGGTTGATCAGCGCGAAGCCGACCAGCTTGTCCGGGATCCGGTGCGCGAGACCGTTCCAGACGGCGTGCAGCAGTGCCGCGGCGAGCACGACGACGGGCACGGCCGACGCGGATTCCGGCATGGCGGGACTCCCCTCCGACGAAGCATCAGACTTGGAACGGAATTCCACGGTACACTGGATCCATGGAAGAGCGTTCCGAATTTTCTCCGCTGGAGTCCCAGCTGGCCGCACTGGTCCGCACCCGGCTCGGCGACCTGCGCGGCACCGAGGCACGCGTCGCCCGGGTCGTCCTCGACCGCGGCGCCGACCTCGTGCACCTCAGCGTGAGCGACGTCGCCGAGCTGGCCGGCACCGCGCCGTCCTCGGTGGTGCGGGCGTGCCAGCGGCTCGGCTTCCGCGGCTTCCAGGAGCTGAAGATCGCCGCCGCCCGGCAGGCCCCGCGCCCGGCCCCCGCCCCGGCCGACCGGCGGGATCCGGCCGCCCGCGCGCTCGCCGACGCCCTGGGCGCGGCCCGGGAGGCCCTGGACGGCGTGGCCGCCACCGTCACCCCGGCCGACCTGCGGGCCGCCGCCGAGCTGCTGGACGGCGCCGACCGGGTGCTCCTGGCCGGCTCCGGGATCTCCGGCGCCATCGCGCTCGACCTCGCCTACCGGCTGCGCGCGCTCGGCCTGGCGGTCGACGCCCCGGCCGATTCGCTCACCGCCCAGATCGCCGCGGCCCAGCTCACGCCCACCGGCGTCTGCCTGGTCGTCAGCCACGGCGGCGCCACGCCCGTCGTCGTCGAGGCGGCCCGCCGCGCCCGCGAGGCCGGCGCCGCCGTGCTGGCGCTGACCAGCTACGCCCGCTCCCCGCTCACCGAAACCGCCACCCACATCCTCCTCGCGGGCGGGCAGGACCTGGTGTTCGGGCTGGAGATGACCGCCAGCCGGATCGCCCACCTGGCCGTCGTCGACGCCCTCACCGCGACCCTGCTCGCGGTGCGCGGCCCGCGCGCCGAGCGGGCGCTGGAGCTGTCGGCCGACGTCATGGGGCGCCAGCTGTACTGAGCGTCCGGCCACGCGCACCCGCGGGTCTGGAAATCCGGCCGCCACCCGGGCACGGTGAGCGGGTGGCCGGCCCCGGCCCCTTGCCCCGGTTCCGAGAGGACGGCAGAGCGCGTGGACGTGAACGCCAAGGCGCAGTTCGGCGACTACCAGAACGAGATCTACTTCGACGGCCTCTTCGGCGTCCTCCCCGCCCTGCCCCTCTCCCCCTCCGACCTGGAGGAGCGCGGGCAGGCCGCGCTGGCGCCCTCGGTGCGCTCCTACGTCGCGGGCGGCGCCGGCGACGAGACCACGCAGCGGGCGAACACCGCCGCGTTCGAGCGCTACGGGCTCGTGCCCCGCATGATGGTCGGCGCCGCCCGGCGGGACCTCACGGTGGACCTGTTCGGCCTCACCCTGCCGTCGCCGCTGCTGCTGGCCCCGGTCGGGGTGATAGGCCTGTGCGCCCAGGACGGCCACGGCGACCTCGCCACCGCCCGCGCCGCCGCCCGCACCGGCGTGCCGATGATCGCCTCCACGCTGTCCGTCGACCCGATGGAGGACGTCGCCGCCGGGTTCGGCGACACCCCGGGCTTCTTCCAGCTCTACACCCCGACCGACCGCGCGCTCGCCGAGAGCCTCGTGCACCGGGCCGAAGCCGCCGGGTTCAGGGCGATCGTCGTCACCCTCGACACCTGGATCACCGGCTGGCGCCCCCGCGACCTCGCGACGGGCAACTTCCCGCAGCTGCGCGGCCACTGCCTCGCCAACTACACCTCCGACCCGGTCTTCCGCGCCCGGCTGGCGAACCCGCCCGAGGCCGATCCGCGGGCCGCCGTCCTGGAGTGGACGCAGGTCTTCGGCAACCCGCTGACCTGAGACGACCTTCCCTGGCTGCGCTCGATCACCGAGCTGCCGATCGTGCTCAAGGGCCTCTGCCACCCCGAGGACGTCCGCCGCGCGAAGGACGGCGGCGCGGACGCGGTCTACTGCTCCAACCACGGCGGCCGGCAGGCCAACGGCGGACTGCCGGCGCTCGCCGCGCTGCCCGGCGTCGTCGAGGCCGCCGACGGGCTGCCGGTGCTGTTCGACTCCGGCGTCCGGACCGGCGCCGACGTGGTCAAGGCGCTCGCGCTGGGCGCCACCGCGGTCGCCGTCGGCCGCCCGTACGCCTACGGGCTCGCGCTCGGCGGCACGGACGGCATCGTGCACGTGCTGCGCTCGATCCTCGCCGAGGCCGACCTGATCATGGCGGTGGACGGCTACCCCACGATCGCCGACCTGCGGGCAGAGGGGGCGCTGCGGCCGCTGTGAGGCCCGGCCGCGGCGGGCACGGGGCCGGTCAGGTGGGGTGCGCCGGTCAGGTGGGGTGCCGGCCCTCCACCCGGACCCCCCGGACCACCACCATCGTCAGGCTCGCGGTGACCAGCGCCTCGGCCCAGAAGAAGGCCGAGTAGTCCAGCAGCGAGCCGATCGGCGGACCGCCCGGCGCCGCGTTGCGCATGCCGACGAGGGCGAACAGCGTCGCCGCCATCCAGCCCAGGGCGGGCCAGACCAGCCCGCGCCGCTGCCGCACGATCAGGAAGGCGGCGACCAGCGCGGACAGGCCCAGCGCCCACATCGCGATGATCATGAACCAGGCCAGGATGAAGGTGCTGCGCGAGCGGCTGATCCGCTCGGTGACCTCCACGGCGCCGTCCTCGCTCTCCTGGCCGCTCCGGCGCAGGGCGAAGAACGGGTCCGCCTCCTGGACGTTCAGCACGACGGGCACCGGACGACCGCCGACGGTCGCCCGGAAGCCGATCGGCGCGCGGTAGCTGTCGAAGGGGTAGTCCGAGAGCCGCCCGTCGGTCAGGTTGAACGCCACCGTGCTGAAGCTGATCTGCTGGTTCGCCGGGTACTTCAGCGCGGCCTGCTCCAGGGAGGTCGTCTCGACGACCACGTCCTGCGCGGGCACGAGCGGGCCGTTCGGCGCCGCCAGGCCGCCGTGCGGCTGGACGAGGACCTTGGCGGCCAGCGTCAGGGCGGTCGCGTCGACGCGCTGCAGGACGACGTCCAGCTCCAGGAAGTCCTGCGTGGTGGCGCTGCCGACGGCCTGCGGCTGCTCACGGCTCGACCGCTCGTCGAAGTAGAGGCCGATCCCGGCCGCCACCAGCGCCGCGATCAGCGCCACGACGACGACCGGCCGCCACGGCCGCACCCGCGGGGTCCGGGCCGGCGGCTCGACGGCGGCCCGGGACCGGGCGTGGATCCGCACCCGGGGCCGGCCCGGTCGCCGCGGACGGCCCGGAAGGCGCGGCGACGCGTTCATCGGCCTCCTCGCGGGGCGGTCGAGTGGCGCGGGGGCGGACGCCCCCGTCCCGCCACCCTCGGCGCCGGGCGTCACGGCCCGCAAGCGGAATTCACCCTACCGGGGCGGGCGGATCTCCCCCCGATCACGGAAAGGTCACTGTCCGAGGCGGTGTGTAGGCTCGCTGGCATGGCGAGGGTGACGCGGGACGATGTGGCGAGGGCGGCGGGGACGTCCACGGCCGTCGTGAGTTATGTGATCAACAACGGGCCGCGTCCGGTGGCACCGGCCACGCGCGCGAAGGTGCTCGCGGCCGTCGAGGAGCTGGGGTACCGGCCCAACCGGGTCGCGCAGGCCATGGCGCGCCAGCGCACCGACCTGATCGGGATGGTCGTCCCGGACGCCCGCCAGCCCTTCTTCGCGGGCCTCGCCCACCAGGTCGAGCAGGCCGCCGCCGAGCGCGGCCGGCTGCTGCTGATCGGCAACTCGGACTACGCGGACGAGCGCGAGGCGCACTACATCCGCGCCTTCCTCGGCATGCAGGTGGACGGCCTGGTCCTGGTCACCCAGGACCCGGCCGGCCCCGGCGTCAGCGGCTTCGACGCGACCGACGGGACGCCCGTCGTGCTCCTGCACCACCGCGCCGAGACGGCCCGCGGCGTGGCCGTGGTCGCGGACGACGAGGGCGGCGCCGCCGAGGTGGTCCGCCACCTGCTCGACCACGGGCACGCCGGGGTGCACTGCTTCGGCGGCACCTTCTCGCTCAGCCCGGCCGACCCCGTCTCCGCCCGCACCGTCGGGTGGGCCGCCGCACTGGCCGACGCCGGGATCCCCGCCGAGGGCCGGCTCGTCCCCGCGCCCTTCGACCGGGTGCGCGCGCACGCCGAGGCGCTGCGGCTGCTGGCCCGGCCGGACCGTCCGTCCGCCGTGTTCTGCGCGACGGACGACCAGGCGATAGGCCTGCTGCGGGCCGCCGACGACCTCGGGATACGGGTGCCGGAGGAGCTCGCGGTGGCCGGGTTCGACGACATCGCGGAGGCGGTGATCGCCGGCCCGGCGCTGACCACCGTCGGGACGGCACAGGAGGAGATGGCCCGGGCCGCGGTGGACCTGGTGCTCGGCGGCGCCGAGGGGCGGGTCACCGGCGCGCGGACGTTCCCGGCCCGGCTGGTGCTGCGCCGCTCGTGCGGCTGCCCGAACCCGTCCGGCCCGGCCTGAGCCCGACCTGAGCCCGGCCTGAGCCCGTCCGGCGGCCGACGGGCGACCGCCGGAGGGGCATGCGGGTGGGGAACTCCCCAGGGCGCGGTGGTCAGTTCAGCTGGAAGGTAACCTCGACGGGGTAGTGGTCGCTCGGCGCGTTGGTGTCGACCTGGCCCGGGGTCCAGCCCGCCTGCGGGTCGAAGTCGACCCGCACGGTGGACATCGCGGAGGGCACCGGACGGCCGGGGGCGTTGAGGTACCCGATGTAGTCGAGGTCGTCCCGGTAGTCCTTCGGGAAGGTCTCGACGCCGGACATGTACTGGCACCAGGCCGAGGCCGGGCAGTCCATGGTGTTGAGCGTCTGGTTCGGGTCGGTGGCCGGGGTGCCGAGGACGCCGTCCACCGCGTACTGGGCGTTGGCGTAGTCGCCGCGGGCCTGGCCGTGGAAGTACTCGACGTTGAGGTCGCCGCCGATCAGGACCGGCGCGCCGGTGCCGGCGATGCCGTTGACCCAGCTGCGGATCTCGCCGAGCTGGCCGAGCCGGGTGGCCTGGGTGGTGTCGGTGGAGGTGTCCGACTCGTCGGCCTGGAGGTGGGTGCCGACGACCCACGCGGTGGAGCCGTTCTTGTTCACCCGGACCAGCGCGGCGCCCTTGTTGGCGTGGTAGTCCCAGGTGCCGTAGGTCGAGTTGCTGAAGACGTGGGCGTACTGGGCGGTGATCGGGTACTTGGAGAGGATCATCGTGCCGCCGTTGATGACGAACCACGAGCTGGAGCAGTTGCCGCTGATGCCGGTCCAGCCGCCGCCGGAGCAGGTCTGGCCGACCACCGGGGTGCGGTAGGGGTAGAGGTCGGCGAGCTTGGCGTTGATGTCGGCGGTCGAGCTGTTGTTGAACTGCTCGTCCAGGATCACGACGTCCGCGTCGTGCTGACGGACGATCTGCTCGATCACCGGGGTGCGGCGGGCGGCCTGCTCGTTCTGGGTGCTGTCGACGACGGCGGTGCCGAGGTCGACGTTGAAGGCGAAGACGGACAGCGTGGCCGGGGCCGCCTGGGTGCCGGCGACGGCCGTCGGGGCGGTGCCGCCGAGCAGCAGTGCGGCGGCGGCCGCCGAGGTGAGGGCGGTGGCCGTGCGACGCGAGAGCATGGGCGTTCTCCTGGGGGATTCGTCTACCCTGCGGATCCCGGCGGCCGAAGGGGTCACGGCCGCTCGGGGATGGCAGCGGAACGGTAGCTACTGCCCGGTACATCGGGAAGAACGCGAGATGTCTGTACAGCCCTGACCAGATGTACGACGAGATGTCTGTACATCCTTGGGGCTTCTGCACGTCACACCCTTGCGGCTCCTGCACGTCCGCCGAGCCGCGCCGCCCGCTGCACCACCGCCGGCTGACGCCCCGTCGACGGCCGCACGGCCCGTCAGCCGTCGACGAGTTCCTCCGCCAGCAGGTCCATCAGGAGG
Source organism: Kitasatospora sp. NPDC059722 (assembly GCF_042733235.1). Lineage (NCBI taxonomy): Bacteria > Bacillati > Actinomycetota > Actinomycetes > Kitasatosporales > Streptomycetaceae > Kitasatospora > Kitasatospora sp. NPDC059722. The sequence goes on along the minus strand of NZ_JBHWGD010000039.1, from coordinate 75,219 downwards.
TTGTCGTGCCAGGTGCCGTCCGGGCCGCGCTCGTAGCGGCGCATGGTGCCGACGGGCCGGAAGCCGACCTTCTCGTAACAGCGGATCGCGGCGGCGTTGTCGGCGGCCGGATCGATGATCAGCCGGTGGTAGTGGTGGTCGCGCACGAGGTGCCGGGCGAGGGTGCGGACCGCGTCCGTGCCGAGGCCGAGGCCGTGGACACCCGGGTCGAGGTAGAGGTCCATGCCGGCGTGGCGGTAGTCGTCGTCGTTGTTCGCGTACCACTGGATGGCACCGACCACCTTGCCGCCCAGCTCCACGGCGAGGGTCTCGGTGTCGGGCGATTCGAGGTCGGTGGCGACCTCGTCCACGAGGTCCTCGCCGCCGCGCCAGCGGGCGTAGACCTCGGGCGTGCCGCGGATCGCCGCCAGCGCCGGGATGTCGTCCCCGGTGGCGGGCCTGAGCGTGACGAGGGTGCCGTGCAGGATCGTCCCCATATGCGGCATGTTGGCACGGAAACGGGCGTCGGGCGAGTGGTTTGAAGGGCGTTGCCCGCACCCCCCGCGACCAGGGATGATGCTCCGCCGTGACACACCTCATCCTCCTCCTGCTGGTCATCGCCGTCTCCACGGTGATCAGCAAGGCCCTGAAGTCCCGGACCGCGCGGCCCGAGGCCGCGGCACCGGCACCGGCACCGGCACCGGCACCGGCACCGGCACGGATCGACTACGACGCGGCGGCCTACGGACTCGTCCCGCGCGACCGGCTCGACCCCCGGCGCTCGGGCCCGCCGCGCGCCCCGCACCACCGCAAGGAGTCCCAGGCGATAGCCGACGCCGCCTGGAGCGGCAACTGGAAGCCGGCCGCCGCGTACGTCGCGGCCGCCGGGCAGGACTGGGACGAACGCTGGACCCGGCTGTCGCTGCTGGACTCCATCGCCGGCGAGGACGACGGCTGGCTGAAGGCCTGGCGCGCGGCCGACCCGGGCAACTGCGACGCGGCGACACTGGAGGCCAACCGGATGGTCCACGCGGCGTGGGCGATCCGCGGCACCAAGTACGCGCACGAGGTGCCCGAGGAGGACATGAACGCCTTCCGCTCGATGCTGCCCGCCGCCATCGAGGCGGCCAAGCGGGCCTCGCTGCTCGACCCGGCCAACCCGGCGCCCTGGGTGGTCATGGTGACCACGGCGCGCGGTGCGCAGTACGAGCCGGAGCAGTTCGAGGAGCTGTGGCGCGGACTGGCCGAGCGGGCTCCACACCACTACGAGGCCCACTGGCAGGGCATGCAGTACTGGTGCGCCAAGTGGTTCGGCTCGGACGAGCGGATGACGGCCTTCGCCGAGCGCGCGATGGACACCGCCCCGGCCGGCAGTCCGCTGCCCGGCATCTACCTGCACGCGCTGAGCGAGCTGGAGAAGCGCAAGACCCACGCGCCGGTGCTGGCGAGCGGCGACGGCAAGGCCCGGTTGCGGCGGGTCGCGCAGGCCCTGGCGCAGGTGCGGCCGGACGACGAGCGCATGCCGGTGCTGCGGCACCGGCTCGCGCACTACGCGATGCAGGCGGAGCTGTACGACGTCGCCCTGGAGCAGTTCCGGGCGATCGGCCCGTGGTGCGGCAGCACGCCGTGGACCGACGCCGAGGACCCGGTGGCGGCCTTCGACCTCGCCCGCGGCACGGCCGTCCAGCGCTCCGGCGCACAGCCGCTGGCGCCGGAGCTCCGGCCGAAGGCGGCGCGGAAGCAGGTCATGTAGCGCGCGACGCACCGTCGTCGCCCCGGCCCCGGTTCGAACGCCGAACCGGGCCCGGGGCGGCGGATGCGAGGGCTCGGAGGTGATCGTCCTGGCAGCTGCGATGGGCCGCCAGAGGGACCGTCAAACCCGGCCTGACCTGCGGTTTTTCGATCGGTAAGGTGGGGATTGGACACGGCCGGAAACTCCCCCGCCCCCGCCCGGGGGGCACGATCGGAAGGCACCCCTCATGAGCCTCAGCATCCGCAACCAGCTGCCCGGCACCGTCAGCTCCGTCACGACCGGTGAGGTGATGGCCACCGTCAAGGTCCGCCTCGACTCCGGCCAGGAGCTCACCGCCGCGGTCACCGTGGACGCCGTCAAGGACCTCGGGCTGGGTGCGGGCAGCTCCGTCCAGGCCCTCGTGAAGTCCACCGAGGTCGCCCTGGCCACCGGTCCGGTCGCCGGACTGAGCATCCGCAACCAGATCCCCGGCACGGTCACCGAGGTCGCCACCGGCGGCGCGATGGCCGGGGTCAAGGTCGACGTCGCGGGCGGCGCGCTGACCGCCGCGATCACCGCCGACGCAGCCGCCGACCTGGGCCTCGCGGCCGGCTCGTCGGTCGTGGCCCTGATCAAGTCGACCGAGATCTCGCTCGCGACCGCCTGAGCGGCCGCCACCGGGGGCAACCGTCCGGCGCCTCCTCAGGACGCGGACTCGCCCAGCGGGCCCAGCCAGACGTCCGTCACTGCGCTGACGTAGCGGGCTCCGCAGTGGTCGTCCGGGACGACCAGCTGCGGGCCCGCGGCGTCCAGCGGGGCGCCGTCCATGCTGGTGGCCAGCAGGATCTCCTGGCCGCCGAAGTCCGGGTCGATCTCGGCCCACGAGACGACCGCCCGGTGCCCGTCCGCGCCGCCGACCGACAGCAGGAAGCGCAGCCGCTGCTTGCGGCCGCTGAAGTCGATCCGGGGCCGGGCCGCGCGCAGCACGTCCCACAGGGCCGGGCCCTCGTAGCCGTGGCGCTGCTCGCCCTCCGTCCGGCAGTCGAAGCTCACCTCGACGCGGTGCGCGGGGAGGGTGCGCAGCTCGTCGACGGTCAGCTCGGCGGGCCGGTCCAGGTGCCCGTGCAGCCGGACGGTGGGTCTCGCCGGGGTCATGTGCTCGCCCTCCTCCTGGGCCGCGCCGCCGCAGCCCGGGTGGAGGATTACCCGAACGGGATCCGTGGCATTCGCACATGCGGCGATGAAAGGAACCTTTCAGCCGCATCTGCGATGGATGATGCGCCTCATGGCCAGCAACTGCAATCGTCCGGACGGCCGGTTCCACACCCTGCCGCCACCGCCCGCACTGGATGATCCCACGAGAAGAACCACCCCTCCGCCACTTGCATTTACGATGCCCATGCGAATGTGAACCTTGCACATGCGAGAGGCGGCGAAAAATGATCGTCGGTGACCTGCTGCACCTCGACGACCTCGACATCCGGCTGGCCTGGGGCACGCCGGACCTCCTCGACCGCCCGGTCACCGGCATCAGCTCCACCGACCTCCAGGACCCGGCCCGCTACCTCCAGCCCGGCGAGCTCGTGCTCACCGGCCTGGTCTGGTGGCGGCCCGCCGATGCCACCGGCGCGCTGCGCTTCGCGACCGCGCTGCGCAGCGCCGGCGTGGCCGCCCTGCTGGCCGGCGAGGGCACCCACGGCAGCATCCCCGACAGCCTCGCCGAGGCCTGCCGCACGCACGGCATCCCGCTGCTCGCGGTGCCCGCGGGGACCAGCTTCCGCGCCGTCACCGACCGCGTCTACCTGCGGCTCTGGGGCGACCTGCGGGCCGGCTCGCAGGACACCGCGGCCATCCCGGAGACCGTCCGGCACGACCTGCTCGACCTCATCCACGCGGGCGCCGAGCCCGGCGAGGTGCTGGCGCACGCGGTCGGCCGGCTCGGCGTGCCGGACTGCTCGATCGCCACCGCGGGCGGCCGGCCCGTCGCCGCCACCGCCGCCCCGGTGCCGTCCGTCGTGCGCGGCGACGCCGGACTGCCGGTCGGCCCGCAGGACGGCTCGCCGTTCGACGGCTGGCGGCTGCGCCCGCACACCCGGGCCGCGGCGGCCGGACCGATGCTGCGCGCGCTGGCCGACCTGCTCGCCCCGCTCGCCGTGCGCGACCGCGCCGCCGCCGACGCCCGGCACAGGGCCGCCGGACGGCTGCTGGACGCCCTCGCCGGGGACGGCGGCCTCGCCGAGCCGCTCGCGGCCTGCGAGCTGGGCGACGCCCGGGCGCTGGTGACGGTCACCGCCCGCATCGACGACGCACGGGCCGAACCGGACGGCGACGGCAGCGCACCGGCCGCCTGGGCCGCGCACGCGCTGGCCGAGGCGCTGCACCCGCTCGGCGTGCCGTTCGCGGCCGGGACGGACCGGGCCGGCCGGGCCGCCGCGCTGGTGGCCGCGCCGGCCGAGCGGGTCGCCGAGCGGCTGCGCCGGGCCCGGCCGGGCCTCCAGGCCCGGCTCACCGGGCGGCGCGCCCTGCGGGTCGGGGTCGGCCCGGCCGCGCCGCCCGACCCCGCGGCCCTGCGGGCGGCCCTGGTGCAGGCCCGCTACGTGCTGGAGGGCTCGGCCGGACCGGTCGCCAGCGCGGTCGAGCTCGATTCGCTGGCCGGGCTGCTGCGCGGCATCCCGGCGGAGGTGACGGCGGCCTTCCACACCCGGCTGCTGGCACCACTGGCCGCCCACGACCGGGAGAACGGCGTCTCCCTGCTGGGCACGCTCGCGGTGTTCCTGGACCACGACGGCTCGTGGGCGCGGACGGCGGAACAGCTCCACATCCACGTGAACACCGTCCACTACCGGATCCGCCGGATCGAGGAGCTGACCGGGCGCAACCTGGCCCGCCTCCACGACCGGCTCGACCTGCGGGCGGCGCTGCTGTGCGCCCCGGAGCCGGCCACGGTCCCGGCACAGGGATCGGGGACGGGGTCAGGGGCTGGGACTGCCGTGGGCGCGGGTGCCGGCGCGGGTGCCGGCGCGGCCCGGGGCTCCGGTCCGGTGGTTACGGGACGTCGTCGAGCCGCAGCCGGGCGCTGACCTCGCCCAGCCCCTCGGCGAGGACGGCGAGCTGCTCGTGGGTGAGCACGTCGATCAGCAGCTCACGGACCAGGGCGACGTGTCCGGGTGCGGCCTGGCGGACCGCCTCGCGCCCCCGGTCGGTGAGTTCGGCCATCACGCCGCGCACGTCGCTCGGGCAGGAGCGGCGGCCGACCAGGCCCATCCGCTCCAGCTGGGTGACCTGGTAGGTGAGGCCGCTCTTGGAGGTGACCAGCTTCTCGGCCAGCTCGGTCATCCGCAGCGAGCCGGCCGGGGCGGCGGAGAGGTGCACCAGGATCTCGTACTGGGTGTGCGAGAGACCGGAGTCCTCCTTGAGCTGGCGCTCCAGGCGGCGGTTGAGCAGGTTGCTCGCGACGACGAAACCCCGCCAGGCGGCCATCTCGTGCTCGTCGAGCCAGCGGGGCTCACGGGGTGCGGACATGGGGCTCAGCCTACTCCCGTTGTTCAAATTCGAACGAAGGTGTACCGTCGGTCGGTAGAGGTTCAAATTTGAACTATCCCGGATCGAGCCGGATCGAGCCGGATCGAGGAAGAGGAAGTCGCCATGAGCACCGCGGCCCCCGAGCGCATGCCCGCCCTGTACCTCTCGCACGGCGCGCCGCCGCTCGCCGACGACCCGGTCTGGCCCGGCCAGCTCGCCGCCTGGTCGGCCGACCTCCCCCGCCCCGAGGCGATCCTGATGGTCTCCGCGCACTGGGAGGAGGCCCCGCTCGCGCTCGGCGCCGTCGACACCGTGCCGCTGGTCTACGACTTCTGGGGGTTCCCCGAGCACTACTACCGGGTCCAGTACGCCGCGCCCGGCGCGCCGAAGCTCGCCGAGCGCGTGCGCAAGCTGCTGCGCGCCCCCGGCACGCCCGTCCAGGACATCCCGGACCGCGGCCTCGACCACGGCGCCTACGTCCCGCTCGTCGAGATGTACCCCGAGGCGGACGTCCCCGTCCTCCAGGTCTCCCTGCCCACGCTCGACCCGCAGCGGCTGATGGAGATCGGCCGCCGGCTCGCCCCGCTGCGCGACGAGGGCGTGCTGATCGTCGGCAGCGGCTTCTTCACCCACAACCTGCGGGCGCTCAGCAGCGACGGACGGATCAGCTCGGTCATGGCCGAGTTCGACGACTGGGGCCGGCGCGCGCTCGCCGCGCACGACCTCGACGCGCTGCTCGACTTCGAGCACAAGGCCCCGGCCGGGAAGCTGGCGCACCCGCGCACCGAGCACTTCGCGCCGCTGTTCGTCACGCTCGGCGCCGGCGAGGCCGACCTCGACAGCCAGCGCAGCGTGATCGACGGCTTCTGGATGGGGCTCGCGAAGCGCTCGATCCAGCTCGGGTAGCCGCCGGGGTCTCACAGCGCGCAGCAGGTGAAGCGCTCGCCGATGTGCTCGGGCTGCTCGATCTCGTCGACCAGGGCGACCGCGTAGTCCGGCACCGAGATCCGGCTGCGGCCGGCCGCGTCGGCGAGCAGCTGCTCCAGGCCCGTCCGGTAGCGGCCGGTCCGCTCCCCCGGGCCGATCTCGGCGGCCGGGCTGAGCACCGTCCAGCGGACGTCGGAGACCGTCCGGTAGTAGTCCAGGGCCTCGCCGTGCGCGTGCATGATCTGCAGGACCGGCCCCGGCAGGCCCGGGGCGTCCCAGACCCGCACGCCCGGCGCGGTCTCCAGGCTGCCCGCCCCGCCGACCGCGATCAGCCGCGGCGCGGCGCCGCCGAGCGCGCGCAGGCCCTCGACCAGCGAGCGGGCGGCGGGCTCGATCAGCGCGGCGTGCCCCGGCCCGTCGCCGCCGCCCACGGCGCTCACCAGGACGTCCCGGCCGGCCGCGACCCGGGCCACGTCCGCCGGGTCCAGTACGTCGCCGCGCTCGACGGCCGCCGCGTCGCCCCGGTACCGGCCCGGATCGCGCACCACCGCCGCGACCTCGTGCCCGCGCGCCCGCGCCTCCGCGACGACGGCGCTGCCGATGGTGCCGTTCGCGCCGATCACGGCGATTGTGGCCATGGGGTACCTGCCTGTCCGTTCGGTGGCGGTGTGCGGTGTCCTGACATTCCGTCAAGCACCGGCGATTATCGGCCAACCGGTCGCCGGGGAGCGTCGCGACAGCCCGGGCGGAGGCCGGAATTCCGCCGCGGCCCCGAACCCGGCCGGGCGGTCGGTAAAGACTTCGGATGACTCCAGGCCAATACGTCGATCACTGTCGAAATTAACCGACCGGTCGGCCGGTCGGCGCCCTTCCACCGAGCCGGACGCGACGCCGCAACGGAACTCCCCGCCGCCTTGCGGGCTTTCGGCCAACCCCGCCGCAAGGCCTGGTCCGCACGGACGTGACGGCGCACGATCGAAGGGACCGGAGCGACGCGACAACGCTCCTGTTACCCATGCGACTTGTGCGACTGAGGAGACTCGACATGCAGAAGAAGTGGGCACTTCGTGCGGCCACCCTCACCATCGGCGCCGGCGCCGCGCTCGGCCTCGCGGTCGGCACGGCCAACGCCGCGTCCCTGATCCAGTGGGGCTCCACCGGTCAGCCGGTGGTGTGCGTCCAGCAGGCCATGAACTACCTCGACAACGCTGGCCTGTCGGTCGACGGCCAGTTCGGCCAGAACACCTACAACGCGGTGTACGCGTACCAGGGCTCGAAGAGCAACCTGCAGCAGGACGGCCAGGTCGGCCCGCTGACCGGCGGCGACATCAAGGCCGACATCTACAACTCCTACCGTGCGGCGCACGGCTCGGGCGACTACAACACCCAGCAGGTCCTGGGCTCGTGGATGAGCAACTGCAACAGCCAGATCCCCGGCTGACCTTCGCCACTTCCCCGGCGATGAGCGGCTGACCGAGGCTGGTTCCGCACCGTGCGCACGGTGCGGAACCAGCCTCGACCGGTATTTCGACCGGTATCAGGCCTCGCCGGTGGCGACGCGCTGGGCCTGGCTGCGCTCGACGCAGAACTCGTTGCCCTCGGGGTCGGACAGGACGGCCCAGCCGCGCCCGTCCGCCGTGCGGCGGTCGTCGACCATCCGCGCGCCCAGGGCCAGCAGTCGCTCGACCTCCTCCTCCCGGGAGCGGTCCTGCGGCTGGAGGTCGAAGTGGATCCGGTTCTTCACCGACTTGCCGTCCGGCACCCGGATGAACAGCAGCGCAGCCCCCGCGGACTCCACCAGCACCTCCGGGTCCCCAGGGTTGTCGTCCTTGCCGAGGGTGCCGTCCAGCACCTCGGCCCAGAAGCCCGCCAGAGCGTACGGGTCAGCACAATCGATCGTCACGTGTCGTACCAGAGAAGCCATGCCCCCTACTCTGGCCCCGGCCGTTCGAATCCGTCCAGCCGATTCCTGGAGTGCCGGTGGCCGTCGAGCGGGAACTCCGGGGGCAGAGCCGTCAGCACCTCCCGGAACGCGTACCCGCTCTTCTCCGCCACGCGGCACGAGGCGGCGTTGTCCACCTGGTGCAGCAGGTCGATCCGGGCCAGGCCCTCGTCGGCGAACGCGGCGAACGCCCAGGCCGTCAGCGCCTCCACCGCACGCGGTGCGACGCCCCGGCCGCGGGCGGCGGCGGCCGTCCAGTAGCCGACCTCCGCCCCCTCGCCGCCCGGGGTGCCGCGCTTGAGCACCACGTTGGCGACCAGGTCGGCCCCGTCCGCGTCCAGGACCGCGAAGCTGTAGCGGGTGCCCTCCGACCAGCCGCGGAGCTGCAGCTCCAGCCAGCGCGCGGCCTGGTCGGCGTCGTCCACCGGGACGCGGGTGAAGCGGCGCAGCGTCTCGTCCCGGTAGGCCTCGACCAGCGCGGGGGCGTCCCCGTCCTCGAAGGGGCGCAGCAGCAGGCCGCCCGCCGCCGGGAGGGCGGTGGGGGCGAGGGTCACCGCAGTCCCTCCCAGCCCCAGCGGGGCGTCGGGCCCGGGTCGCCGAGGTCGGTGCCGGCCGGAGAGGCCGAGACGTCCTCGGCGATCCTCGTGCCCCAGTCGAAGTACTCCAGCACCCGCCGGCGCAGCAGTTCGTCGTCCGGGAGCTCCTTGCCGACGGCGGCGGCCATCAGCTCCATCCAGCGCAGGCGCTGCTCCTCGGTGATGGCGAGGCCGAGGTGGGCGCGGAGCAGCGACTGGTGGCCGCCGAGCTCCTCGGTGTAGCGGACCGGGCCGCCGAAGACCTCCGCCAGCCACACGGCGACGTGCTCGATGTGCGTGGTGGTGAAGTGCTCGAAGACGGGTGCGAGGAGGGAGTCGGCGAGGACCCCCTCGTAGAAGGTGTTGCTGAGTCTGCGCAGCGCTTCGATGCCGCCGACGGCCTCGTAGAGGCTGTCGGGCCGCTGGTCGTCGCTCATTGGTGCTCCCCGTTGTGGTGGTGACCGTGCGTCGGGACTTTCCTAGCAGGTCCGGCACAACTCCTCGGCGGTTCTCCGCATTCCGCGCTTGACGTTGTCGTTGGCGTCAGGGTCGGAGGGTGGGCGCATGAACACCGAAGAGGAAGCAGTGGAGCGGCGCGTCGTCCTCGTCACCGGGGCCGGAACGGGGATCGGACGGGAGACGGCGCGGGCGTTCGCCGCCCGGGGCGCGCGGGTGGTGGCGGTCGGACGGCGGCCGGAGCCGCTCGCCGGGACCGCCGCGACCCACCCCGGGCTGATCCGGCCACTGGCCGCCGACATCACCGGCCCGGACGCGCCGGAGGCGATCGTCGCGGAGACGGTGGAGCGGTACGGTCGGCTGGACGTCCTGGTCAACAACGCCGGGATCGTGCGCGCCGGGCAGGCCGTCGGCGACCACGACAGGGCGGGCGTCGAGGCGCTGCTCGCCACCAACCTCGTCGCCCCCGTCCTGCTCGGGCGGGCCGCGGTGCCGGCGCTGGCGGCGAGCCGGGGCGTCGTGGTCAACGTCAGCACCGCCGTCGGGCAGCGCGGGTGGCCGTCCAACGCGGTGTACGCGGCGAGCAAGGCCGCGCTGGAGACGGTGACCCGAAGCTGGGCGGTCGAACTGGCGCCGCGCGGCATCCGGGTCGTGGCGGTGGCGCCCGGGGCGATCGACACGCCGATCGGCGAGCACGCGGCGTTCGGCCCCGAGCAGCGCGCCGCCGTCCGCGCGTGGCAGATCGCGCACACCCCGCTGGGCCGGATCGGCCGGCCGGCGGAGGTGGCCTGGGCGATCGTTCAACTGGCCGAGCCGCAGGCGTCGTTCGTCACCGGAGTAGTGTTGTCGGTCGACGGGGGCGCGCTCGTGGCATGACGCGCGACGGGCGGAGCCATCGGGGGCGGTGCGTGGTGCGGATCGGGGAACTGGCCGAGCTGACCGGCACGACGGCCCGCGCGCTGCGGCACTACGAACAGGCCGGGCTGCTCACCGCCGGGCGCGCGCCGAACGGCTACCGCGAGTACGGGGAGGCCGACGCCGTCCGGGTGCGCAACATCCGCGCACTGCTCGGCGCCGGGCTCACCCTGGACGACCTCCGGCCCCTCCTGGGCTGCCTGGACGGCGACGTCATGGCACAGCCGCCGTCCGCGCGGGTCCTCGGGATCGCCCGCGACCGGCTGGCCGTCCTGGAACGGCGGATCGCCGCCCAGACCGAGGCCAGGGACCGGCTGCTCGCCGCGCTGGCGGCGGCGGGGAACGCGGTGGCGGGCAAGGCGGTCACGGGGAACGCGGTGACGGGCAACGCAGTCACGGGGAACACGGCCGTCGGCGCCACGGCCGTCAGCACCGCGGCCGCGGGGCCGCGTTCGGACGGGTGACACCCCCGATCGGGGGTGTGCAGGGAACGGTCCGGAGAGGACAGTGGGCGCATGCAGATTCCACTCTCCGTGATGGACTTCCTCGACCGGGCCGAGCTCGTCTACGGCGACCGGGTCGGGATCGTCGACGAACCCGTGCAGCCGGCCGCCCCCTGGGGCGAGCTCGACTACCGCCGGATCGCCGAGCTGGCCCGGGCCCAGGCCGCCGGGCTGGACCGGCTCGGCGTCGGGCCGGGCGAGCGGGTCGCGATCGTGTCCCACAACTCCGCCCGGCTGCTCACCTCCTTCTTCGGGGTGAGCGGGTACGGCCGGGTACTGGTGCCGGTGAACTTCCGGCTCAAGGCCGAGGAGGTGGCGTACATCGTCGAGCAGAGCGGCGCCTCCGTCCTGCTCGTCGACCCCGAACTCGCCGACGCGCTGCACGGGGTGGTGGCCAAGCACAAGTTCGTGATCGGGGCCGACAGCGACGCCGTCCTCTACGACTTCGACAACTCCCCCCGCCGGTACGCGATCTCCGAGAACGACACCGCCACCATCAACTACACCAGCGGAACCACCGCCCGCCCCAAGGGCGTTCAGCTCACCCACCGCAACATCTGGCTCAACGCGACGACCATGGGCCTGCACTACGGCGCGAGCGACCGCGACGTCTACCTCCACACCCTGCCGATGTTCCACGCCAACGGCTGGGGGCTGCCGTTCGCCCTCACCGGCCTGGGCGCGCAGCACATCGTGCTCCGCAAGGTCGACGGCGCCGAGATCCTGCGCCGCATCGACCGGCACGGCGTGACCTTCCTGTGCGGCGCGCCCGCGGTCGTCCAGATGGTGCTGGACGCGGCGGCCGACTGGGACGGCCCGGTGCCCGGACGCGACCGGGTGCGGATGATCGTGGCCGGCGCCCCGCCGCCCACCTCCGTCGTCCAGCGTGTCGAGGCCGAACTGGGCTGGGAGTTCATGCAGCTCTACGGCCTGACCGAGACCTCCCCGGTGGTCACCGTCAACCGCACCCGCGCCGAGTGGGACGCCCTGCCCGCCGCCGAACGGGCGGAGAAGCTCGTGCAGGCCGGCGCCCCCTCCCTCGGCACCCAGCTGCGGGTCGACCCGTCCGGCGAGGTGCTCGTCCGCTCCAACACCGTCCTGGACGGCTACTGGCAGCAGCCCGAGGCGACCGCCGAGGCCCTGCGGGACGAGTGGTTCCACACCGGCGACGGCGGCTTCCTCACCGACGGCTACCTCACCATCTCCGACCGCAAGAAGGACGTCATCATCAGCGGCGGGGAGAACGTCTCCTCGATCGAGGTGGAGGACTGCCTCTACGCCCACCCGGCGGTGGCCGAGGCCGCGGTGATCGGCGTGCCGGACGAGAAGTGGGGCGAGACCGTCAAGGCGCTGGTGGTGCTCCGGGAGGGGCACGGCGGCGTCACCGCGGCCGAGCTGATCGCGCACTGCAAGCAGCGGCTGGCCGGCTACAAGTCGCCCACCTCCGTGGAGTTCCGGGACGAACTGCCGCGCACCGCCACCGGGAAGCTGCAGAAGTTCCGGCTGCGCGAGCCGTACTGGAGCGGGCAGGAGCGGCAGGTCAACTGAGCGGCAGGTCGACTGAGCAGGCAGGTCGACCGAGTCGGCGGGGCCGCGGGCGGTCCGGGTCAGCCGAGCAGTCCCGACTCCCTGGCCGCCACGGCGAGTTCGGTCCGGTTGCGGACGCCGAGCTTGTGCATGGCGGACTTCAGGTAGCCGGTCACGGTGTTGCAGGTCAGCCCCAGCCGGGCGGCGATCTCCGGGTTCGTCCGGCCGGTCGCCGCCCAGCGCAGCACCTCGTGCTCGCGCGGGGTCAGGGGTCGCGCGGGGGCGGCGGCCCGGCCCTTCCCGGCGGGGCCGGGCTCCGCGCGGCCCCAGGCGGCGGCGCCGGCGAGTGCCCGGGTGGCGGTCGCCGCCAGCTCGCCGACGGCCGCGATCCTGACGTCCCCGAACGGCACGACGGCGCGCAGCGACGCGTACACCACGCCGTGCACGGTGCCGCCGTGCAGCAGGGGCACCGTGAGCATCGCGTACAGGCCCTCGGCGCTGACGGCCGCGTCGTGGTGGTGCGAAATGGTGGTGGCGGCCCGGTAGTCGGGCACCCAGCTGGGAGCCCGCTCGGCGAGCGCGCGCCCGCCCAGTCCGGTGCCGGCCGGGACGGGACGGTCGTGCAGCAGGTCCGCCCTGGTGCCGGCCCAGTGCCGCAGCACCAGTCCGTCCTCGCCCGCCCGGTGCCCCGGCAGCGCCACCGGCAACGGCTCCGGCACGCCCACCAGGCCGACGTCGGCGCCGCACTCCGCCACCACCCGGCGGGCGAGGTCGCCGAGCACGGCGTCCCTGACCAACTCGGCGGCGCGCGCGCCGAGCCCGGGGTCGTCCGGGGGCGCGGCGGTGAGGGTCTCCGCGGCCCCTGTCATCGCGAGACTGCCCTTCGCATCGCGTGCATCGCGAGATTGTCACACGCGGCACGGGCGCTGGCGAGGGTTCCGGTGTGCGGGTCCGGCAGCGTTGATTCGGCGGAGTGGCGGGCGTGGCGGCCGCGCCCGGCGTAGGGTGCGGCCGTGGCCGTGGATTACCGGCGGGTAATGCGCCGGGACCGGAGGAAGGGGAACCGATGACGGATCCGAACGCCCCGCAGGATGCCTCGAAGGACGCCCCGCAGGACGCCCCGCAGGACGGCCCGCAGGACGGCCCGCAGGACGTCCTGCGCGGCCTGCTCGCCGACCTCGGCGCCGAGAGCGCCGTCCTGGACGCGCTGGTGGCCGACCTCCCCGCGGCCGACTGGGCCCGCCCCACACCCGCCGAGGGCTGGACGGTCGCGCACCAGATCGCCCACCTGGCCTGGACCGACGACTGGACGGTCCGCGCCGCCCGCGACGGCGAGGCCTTCACCGCGGCCGCCGGCGCCGCCTTCGGCGACCTCCTCGCGGCCGGCCGCGACCCGGTCGACGAGGGCGCGGTCGCGGGCGCCGCCGAGGAGCCCGCCGCCCTGCTCGCCCGCTGGCGCACCGGACGCGACGCGGTGCACACCGCGCTCGCCGGCACCCCGGCCGACGTCAAGCTGCCCTGGTTCGGCCCGCCGATGAAGCCCGCCTCGATGGCCACCGCCCGCCTGATGGAGACCTGGGCGCACGGCCAGGACGTCGCCGACGCCCTCGGGGTGACCCGCGAGCCCTCGGCCCGCCTGCGGCACATCGCCCACCTGGGCCTGCGCACGCTCGGCTTCGCCTTCACCCTGCACGGCCGCCCCGCCCCGCAGAGCCCGGTCCGCCTCGAACTGACCGCCCCCGACGGCACGTCGTGGACCTTCGGCCCGGCCGACGCCACCGACGTGGTGCGCGGCCCGGCACTGGACTTCTGCCTCCTGGTCACCCAGCGCCGCCACCACGACGACCTCGCCCTCACCGCCACCGGCCCGACCGCCACCGCCTGGCTCCCCATCGCCCAGGTCTTCGCCGGCCCACCTGGCAAGGGACGCGGGCCGGCCTCCGGCGCCTGAACGGCCCGGGGTGGTTTCGCGCATAGACTGCGAGGCCGCCGAACGCACCTACCGGAGGAGGCACCATGAGCTTCTACGAGCGGCACCGCGAATTCGTCGAGGAGGTGCTGCGCACGGCCCCCGACGGCGTCCGCGTCGAATGGTCCGGCGACACGCTGATCATGCAGGCGGCTCCGCCCAACATTCACCAGCTGAGCATCATGCTCGTCCAGCGGCAGTTCGAGCGCCACGTCCCGGACGACTACGGTTTCAGCGGCTACACCACGCTGACCACCCCCGACATGACGAAGGGACGCAGCCCTGATCTGACCTACCTTCCGATCGCCTCCCTGGCCCGGCCGGGCAACAGCACCCCCGCCGAGGAAGCGCTCGTCGCGGTCGAGGTGGTCTCGCCGTCCAACCCCGGGAACGACTGGGTGGACAAGCTCCGCGACTACGCGGTGATGGGCATTCCGCTCTACCTGATCATCGATCCGCGGGAGGGCACGGTCACGCTGTTCTCCGAACCGAACCACGACCGCTACCACGCGCGGCACGACCGGAAGTTCGGGGACAGCATGCGAATTCCCGAGCCGTTCGACTTCGACCTGGACCTGAGCGGGCTCGTGCGCTACCCCGACTGAGTGGCCCGAGGACTCTGAGGCCTCAGAGACCGATCCGCAGTGGTGTGAGCCGGGTGGCGATCAGGTTGGTGGCGCCGCGGTCGCGTTCGATGTGGCCGTGGACGAGGAGGCCGGCCCGGTCGAGGGCGGTGCGGCGCTGGGACTCCCAGACCGGGCGGTTGCAGATCACGTTGATCAGACCGGTCTCGTCCTCCAGGCTGAGGAACAGCACCCCGCCGGCCGTCGGCGGCCGCTGCCGGTGGGTGACCAGGCCGCCGACCACCACCGCCGTCCCCGGTGGGACGTCCGGGAGTTGGGCCGCGGAGAGCGCGCCGCCGCGCTCCAGGTGGGCGCGCAGGTGCTGGAGCGGGTGGCTGGTGGCGGAGGTGCCGGTGGCCCACAGGTCCGCGATGGTCTCCTCGACCGGACTCAGGCCGGGCAGTTCCGGCGCCTCCGTGCCGGGGGTGGTGCCGGGCAGCAGATCGGCCGATATTCCGGCGAACGCGCCTGCCGACCACAGAGCCTGACGTCTCGTCAGCCCGAAGCAGTCGAACGCACCGGCCGTCGCCAGCGCCTCCAGCACGGGTGCGGTCAGGCCCGTCCGGCGGGCGAAGTCCTCCAGGCCGGCGTACGGCTGCCCGGCCACGATCGCCTCGGCCTGCGGGGAACCGATGCCGCGAACCGTCTCCAGCCCGAGCCGGATCGCCGGCTGCGGACGGCCCGCCGTCAGCGGAGGCTCCGGCGTCGGCCCCCGGTACGGCTCCAGGCCGGGCCGCGCCCCGCTCGCGTTGACGTCCACCCCGCGCACCCGCACCCCGTGCCGCCGCGCGTCCGAGACCAGGCTGAGCGGCGAGTAGAAGCCCATCGGCTGGTTGGCCAGCAGGGCGCAGGCGAAGGCCGCCGGGAAGTGGTACTTGAGCCAGGCGCTCGCGTACACCAGGTAGGCGAAGCTGATCGCGTGGCTCTCCGGGAAGCCGTAGTTGGAGAACGCCTCGATCTTGCCGTAGACGTCCTCGGCCACCTCGGGCGGGATGCCGCGCTCCGCCATGCCGGTCAGCAGCCGCTCGCGCAGCCGGGCGACCCGCTCGTGCGACCGCTTGGCCCCCATCGCCTGCCGCAGCAGGTCCGCCTCCGCGGGCGTGAACCCGGCGCAGTCGATGGCGAGTTGCATCATCTGCTCCTGGAACAGCGGCACCCCGAGCGTCTTCCCGAGCGCGTTCTCCATCAACGGGTGCGGGCAGCCCGCCGGTTCGGCCCCGGCCCGCCGGCGCAGGTACGGGTGGACGGAACCGCCCTGGATCGGGCCGGGGCGGATCAGCGCCACCTCGACCACCAGGTCGTAGAAGTGGTCCGGCTTGAGCCGGGGCAGCGTCGCCATCTGCGCCCGCGACTCGACCTGGAACACCCCGACGGTGTCGGCCCGCCGCAGCATCGCGTACACGCCCTTGTCGTCGTCCGGGATGGACGCCAAGTCGTAGCGCAGGCCGTGGTGTTCGGCGATCAGGTCGCACGCGTCGTGCAGCGCGGCGAGCATGCCGAGCCCGAGCAGGTCGATCTTCACCAGTCCGGCCCCGGCCGTCGACTCCTTGTCCCACTGCAGGACCGAACGCCCGGGCATCCGGGCCCACTCGGTCGGGCAGATCTGGCCGATCGGCTCCTTCGTGAGCACCATGCCGCCCGAGTGGATGCCCAAGTGGCGCGGCAATCCGTGGAGTTGCTCGGCCAGCGACAGCACGTCGGCCGGGATGACGGCGTCCGCGCCGGGCGCCGAGCGGAAGTCGGTCTGCCGGCTGAACGCGTCCACCTGCCCCTGCGGGTAGCCGAGCACCCGGGCCGCGTCGCGGATCGCCAGGCGGGGCCGGTAGGTGATCACATTGGCCACCTGGGCGGCGTGCTCGCGCCCGTAACGGCGGTAGACGTACTGGATGACCTCCTCGCGGCGGCGGTTCTCGATGTCCAGGTCGATGTCGGGAGGCCCGTCCCGGGCGGTGGACAGGAAGCGCTCGAACAGCAGCTTGTAGTGGATCGGGTCGACGGCGGTGATCCCGAGGGCGAAGCAGACCGCCGAGTTGGCCGCCGACCCCCGGCCCTGGCACCAGATGTCCTCGCGGCGGCAGAAGTCCACGATGTCGTGCACGATCAGGAAGTAGCCGGCCAGGTCGAGGTCCTCGATGACGTCCAGCTCCTTGGCGAGCTGGCGCCGGGCGGCGGCGTTGCCCGCTCCGAATCGGGCCGGGCCGCCGGCCGCGACCAGGGCGCGCAAGTGGCCGATCTCGCTCCCGCCCTCGGGGACGGGGTAGCCGGGCAGCTCCGGATCCAGCTTCGCGAAGTCGAAGGCGCAGCTCCGGCCGAGCTCGGCGGTCGCCCGCTGCACCCCGGGGAAACGCGCCAGGCGGGCCGCCATCTCCCGCCCCGAGCGCAGGTGCGCGGTGCCGGACGCCTGCGTCCAGCCGGCCGCGTCCTGCAGCGTGCGGCGCTCGTGCAGCGCGGCCAGGCTCTGCGCGAGGCGGCCCTGGGCCGGGCCGGCGTGATGCGCGTTCGTGGACGCGACGACGGGCAGGCGCAGCCGGGCCGCGAGCGCGGCGAGGGCGTCGTTGCGCCGGTCGTCGCCGGGCAGGCGCTGGTCGATCAGCTCGACGTGGACGTTCTCGCGGCCGAACAGCTCGGTGAGGGTGTGGAGTTGGCGTGCCGGGCTGCCGGGGGCGGGCGGAGGCGCGAACGGGGCGGCGGGCGGGGGCGCGAGCGTAGGCGTGAACGGGGTGGTGGGCGGATTCGCCGGCGGAGTGGCGGACAGGGCGGCGGGCACCCGGCCGAGGCGGCAGCCGGTGAGCACCGCCCAGTGGCCGTCGTGCGCCCCGGCCAGCGCCTCCACGTCGTACGCCGGCCGGCCCTTCGCGCCACCGGCCATCTGTGCGGCGGCGATCGCGGCGGAGAGGCTGCGGTAGCCTGCGGGGTCGCGGGCGAGAATGAGCAAGTGCTCGGTGCGGCCCTCATCGTGACGGATCGTCAGTTCCGCTCCGAAGGCGGTGGCCAGCCCCGTCCCCCGGGCGGCCTCGGCGAGCCGGACGGCACCGTACAGACCGTCGTGGTCGGTGAGCGCCAGCGTCTCCACGCCCAGCCGCAGCGCCTCGGCGACCAGATCCTCCGGGTCGCTCGCGCCGTCGAGAAAGCTGAAGGCGGAGTGCACGTGCAACTCGGCCCAGGGCTCGCTCGGGCGGGGGGCGGGACGGGGAACGTCTCCGCCGCGTCCCTCTCCGTTCCGGGCCTCCTCCCCGTTCCGGGCCTCTTCTCCGTTCCGGGCCTCTCTGCCTCGGGCCTCCCCGTCCCGGGCCTCCCCGTCCCGGGCCTCCCCGTCCCGGGTGGGGCGGTGCAGCGGGACGACCTTGTCCGACGCTTCGCCGGTCATGCGGCGGCGCAGTTCGCTCCAGGGGACGGTGGGGTGGCTGGTGAAGCCCATCGGGGATCGCCTTCGTTCTCGTGCTCTCGCTCCCCCCTCGGGTCGGTTCGGTGGCCGCTAGTCGTAGCCGGCCTCCAGGTACCACCCACCCCCCTCCACGGTCAGCAGCAGCGCCCGGCCGCCCACCACCACCTGGAACCGCGCCCGGCGGCGGGCCAGCGACTGGTCCCACCAGTACTCGACCGCCGGCCACGGCCCGGTCCAGCCGTCCACCCGCTCCTCCCGCCCCCGCACCACGACCACGGCCGGCCGGCCCGACACCCCCGCCCGGCCGTCCACCGCCACCGGCCGCCCGTCCTCGTCCAGCACCCGTACCGGCACCGGCTCCCGCAGCACCACGGCCGGCCACACGTCCAGCAACCGCCCGGGCCACGGCGCACCGGCCGGCGCCGCCGCCTCGTACGGCTCGCCCCACGGCACCCTGACCGCCTGCTCCGCCGGACCACGCCCGCCCCCCGGCTCGATCCGCCGCAGCCCGGCATGCCCGAGCACCGCCTGCACCCGCGCCACCGCCCGCTCCACCCGGTCGTCCGCGACCGCCTGACCCCACAGCGCCAACTGCCGCCCCTCGTCGGGCGACAGGCCGTCGGGGGCCAGGCGGAGGAGGACGAAGCCGGTGTCGGGGGCGGGGGGTCGGGTGGCGGGGCCGACGGACCCGCGGGTGGGGTCGACGGACCGGACTGGGCCGGCGTCGGAGCGGGCGTGGCCGGCGTCGGGGTGGGCGAGGCCGGCGTCGGAGCGGGCGTGGCCGGCGTCGGGGCCGCCCGGCCGAGGTCCGGAGCTGCCGCCGAAGCGAGCGCCGCCGGCGGCCGGAGCGTCAGCGGGACCGCCGGGCCTGGTTCCGGGGCCGGAGGTGCCATCGGGTCGGGCCCGAACGGCGGTGTGGCCGTCGGGTCCGGCCGCGCCGCTGTCCCGTCGGGGGTGGTCGGTGCCGGAGGTGCCATCGGGCCAGGTCCGGTCGGCGGCGTGGCCGGGTGCGGGGGTGAAGGCGCCAGCGCTCTGCCAGGCCTGGAGCTGCCAGCGGACCCGCTCGGCCAGTGCCGTCGCCGAAAGCCGGCCCTCGTGCCGCCACAGTCGCGACGCCGTCCGGCCGTCCGCGCACTCCACCTCGACGGCCACCCGCTGGCAGGTCAGTCCCGCCGCGGCCAGTCGCCGGTGCAGTTGCTCGGCCAGCGTGCGGGCGACGAACACCAGTGGTTCGGCCAGTGTCTCCGGCGGGTCGAAGCGCTGCTCGACGGCCAGGTCGGGCCCCTCTCCGCGCGGCACCAGCGGGCGCGGGTGGAGGCCCCGGGCGAGCCGGTGCGCGGCCGTCCCGGTGGGGCCGAACCGGTCCGCGACGGCCTCCGGCGGCAGCGCGGCGAACGCCCCGACGGTGGGCAGCCCGAGCCGCCCCAGCAGCTCCGCCAGGTCCTCGTCGCCGAGCGCGCTCACCGGGTACGGCGCGAGGAACTCCGCCGTCCGGCCGGCCGGCACCAGCACCCCGGCCCTGGCCGCCAGCACGGCGGCGAACAGGCCGTCCGCCACGCCGACCTGGGCGTGGGGGGCGGTGGCCGTCGCGGGTTCCGCGTCCCGGCGCACGGGTTCTGCGTCCCGACGCACGGGCACCGCGTCCCCACCGGGGACGGCGTCCGGGACCGGCTCCTCGGCCAGCGCCGCCGCGACCGCCGTCCGGACCTTCGACGCCAACGCCTCCTCGCCGCCGAAGTAGCGGCCCGGCCCCTTCACCGGGATGGCGCACAGGCCCGGACGGATCACCTCCACCCGGGGCGTGAACCCCGCCACCGCCGCGACCACCGGCTCGAACCGCCGTGTCTCCGCCTCCGGATCCCGGTCACGCAGCTCCAGCGCCGGGCAGAGCCGCTGCGCCAGCTTGAGCCGCTGCCCCTGCCGCACCCCGGCCGCCCGGGCTCCCGCCGAGCACGCGAGGATCCGCCCGCCCTCGGTCACCGCCACCGGGTCGTCGCCCGTGACGGCCACCACCGGCCAGTCCGGGCACCACACCACCAGCACGCGCGGCGTGCCTCCGCCCGCCATCTCACACCACCGCCACGCGCTCGGCGGCCTCGCCGACCTCGCCGATCTCGCCGATCTCGGCCGACTGCGCGACCTGCACGACCTGGGCAACCTTGGCAACCCGCGCAGCCTGAAGGGCAGCAACGGGCTCGGCGGGACGGCGGCGCCCGCGCGGGTGCACCTCCCCGAGCGGATGCACCGCCCCGGCGGCGCCGGACGCGCCAGGCAGGCGGCGCACACGTCCGAACGGCTCCGTCCCGACGACCGCTCCGGCCACCTCCCCCAGCGGGTGCACCCCGTCGGAGGCGTCGGCCGCGCCGTTTTCGAACGCGTCCGTCTCCCCTGCGCCCCCCGCGGGCTCGCCGACCGGGCGGGCCGCGCCGTGCTCGTCCGGGAGCCAGAGGCGGGCGGTGCGGCCGGGGGCGGCCGAGCCGCGGCCCTCGGCCACCACCTCCACCTGCCGCCCGGCGAGCTGCCCGTACCCGTCCCCCAGTCCGAACCAGCGCCCGGAGCGCACGCCCAGCCGCAGGGCAGCCCCCGGCCACGGTCCGGCCACCAGCAGCACGCAGCCGCTGCGCCGCAGGACCGCCGCCAGCCGGGCGGCCAGGCGGGGCGGGACGGGGCCGTCCGGGCGGAGCATCACCAGTTCGACGGCGCCGGCCAGCACCGACACCACCTCGGCCCAGTGCGGCCCGGGGTCGTCCGCGACCAGCAGTCGCCGCAGGTCCAGCCCGTACCCCTCGGCGGCGGCGAGCCCCAGGTCGGGCAGGCCGACGGCCGCCGCCCAGCCGCCTCCGGTGTCCTTCGCCCCGGCGGCGAGCGCCAGGAGCAGCCCGGCGTCCCCGCCCGCGACGGACACGGCGGTGCCCCGGCGCAGCCCGCCTTCCGGCAGCAGCTCCCGCAGGGCGGGCACCACCGGCAGCAGTCCCCGTTCGGCGGCCGTGGCCTCCGTCGGCGCAGCCGTCGGCACCACCGGTCGGAGCGTGGGCCGCCCTCCGGTGGATTCGAAAACGGGTTCGATAACGAGCACACCCCCAGGATCGAACATTCGTTCGCAAAGATTCAAGTCCGAATAGGCCACCCCATCCGTCACGCTCCGTATTGCCGGGGGCATGACAAGCAATGCCGAAAGGCGAGGTGAGAGCCGTGCGCACGGCCTCCGCGCCCTGCAAGCCTCAGATCGGGAGCCCGACGATCCCCCACCCGCGCCGCTCGGCCTCGCCGACCACTTCCCCCCACCCGGACAGCAGCCCCGCGAAGTCGTCGAAGCCCTCGATCCTGCCGCCGGGGGAGGCCGCGAGGCGGTCGTACGGCTCCCGCACCCTCGGCAGGACCGGGACGATCTCCCGCCAACGGCGGCTGAGGCGCGCCGTTTCAGTCGGGCCCCACGCGATCAGCGGCCCGGACCGCAGAACCGGGTCGTCGGGCGGGAAGACGCCGGCCTCCACCTGTTCGGTGTCGGCCTCGATCTCGGGACCCCACCAGATCAGCGCCCCGAGGAAGTCGTCCAGCAGCGCCCGCGGCTCGCGCCCCACGCCGCGCCGGGCGTGGTCCCAGCCGTCCGCGGCGCAGAAGTGCGACTTGTACGAGCCGCTGATGCCGTCGAACTCGAACCGTCCCAGCCACGACGGGCCCGGCTCGAACCACACCCAGCCGGCGTGGACGACGCGGTTGTCGTCCGGGTACGCCGCGTCCTGGAGTGCGTCCGCCCGGTCGTCCGGCGCGATGCCCATGAGGTGGTCCCAGTCGACGACCAGGACCGTGATGTCAACACCCATGCGGCGAGGCTAGGGCACGCCGACGGGCCGCCAGACGAACACCTCGGTGGCCGGCTGACGGACCGAGAAGCGGCCCGCCGCGGAGGCGCGGGCCAGGAGCCTGCGCAGGTCGGCCTCGAACGCCGCCCGCCCGGGGCCGAACAGGTGCGGCGCCGAGAAGGACATCGAGAACACCCCGGCCACCACGTCGTCCACCGTCCGCTCCAGCACCAGCCCGCCGGGGACGACCACGCGCTCCGGGCCCGCGAAGCCCGCCCGGGCGAGGACGGCGGACTCGTTGCCGGGAGTGCCAGCGGCCAGGAGGCCCCGGCCCGCGCGCCGGACCGGGCCCAGGTAGCGGCGGACGAGCTCGCCGATCGCCGCGTCGGGGACGGGCGGGTGCGGGAGGCCTTCGGCGGGGCGGGGGTCTTCCTTCGGGTTCGGCCCGTCGCCCGGCTTCAGGTCCGGCTTCAGGTCCGAGACGTGCACGAGCGCTCCGCCGGGACGCAGCATGCCGCGGACGGTCGCCGCCACCAGGTCGCGGTCCATCCAGTGGAAGGACTGGCCGAACGTCGCCACCGTGAACGTTCCCAGCCCGGCGGGAAGTTGCTCCGCACGGATTCGCAACCAGGTGCTGCGGCCGGCCACTTCGGCCGCCTTCGCCGCCCGACGGGCCGCGGCGATCATCCCGGCGTCCGGATCCACCCCGGCGACCTCCTCGAACCGGTGCGCCAGCAGCAGCGCCAACGTCCCCGGCCCGCAGCCCACGTCGAGCAGCCGCCCCCGGCCGTCCAGCCGCAGCACCCCGGCCAGCGCGTCCGCCAGGCCGGGCGCGTAGGGCAGCCTGCCGCGCTCGTAGTACGCGGCCGTGCCCGCGAACAGCGTCTCGTCCCACGTCCAGCCGTCGATCATGGCCGCCGCCTTCCAGGGTTCGCCCGCCTCGGATCCGCGGATGTGACGCTACGCCACATCCGTCCGGCGAAAACCGGTGGACAGCCCCGGGGCCGTCCACAGACTGGTCCCATGACCGCCACCGACCCCAAGGCCGATCTCCGCGTCTACCTCCAGGACGCCCGCGACGTCCTGCTCTGGAAGCTCGACGGCCTCTCCGAGTACGACCTCCGCCGCCCGCTCACCCCGACCGGCACCAACCTGCTCGGCCTCGTCAAGCACCTCACCGGCGCCGAGGCGCTCTACTTCGGCGACACCTTCGGCCGCCCCTTCCCCGAACCCGCCCCGCTCTGGATCACCGGCGCCGCCGAATCGAACGCCGACCTCTGGGCCAGGGCCGACGAGACCACGGAGGACGTCGTCGGGCGCTACCGCCGGGCCTGTGCGCACGCGGACGAGACGATCGAGGCGCTGCCCCTCGACGCGGTCGGCCAGGTGTCGTTCGGCGCACGGTCGAAGCAGACGCTCCACCGGGTCCTGGTCCACATGGTCTCCGAGACCCACCGGCACGCCGGCCACGCCGACCTCGTCCGCGAACTCGTCGACGGCGCCACCGGCCAGCGCCCCGACGGCGCCAACACGGCTCCGGGCGACGCCCCTTGGTGGGCCGCCCACCACGCCCGCGTGGAGCGCGCCGCGCGGGACGCCGCCGGGCTCAGCTGACCTCGGCGTCCGCAGCGAGCCTGAGACCGCTGGCGGCGAGGCGCCGGGCCGTGGCCACCCGCAGCAGCCGGCTGCCGAGCAGGCTGTACATGGCCAGATGGCTCTCGTCGATGCCGTCGTCGGCGCCAGTGCCGTGCCGGTGCTGGTGTCAACGCTCGTGCCGGTGTCAGCGCTCGTGCCGGTGTCGGCGTCGTCGGTCATGTGGCGCTCCATCAGTGGATATGGGTGCGGGTGTGCTCCCGCAGACCCCTCACCCTGATCGGGTACGAGACGGCCCGCAACGGGATTTGATGGGCCATGGCCTACGTCCGCCGAGCGCCGACTACACGTACCGGCGCGCCATCGCGACGAAAGCGTCGATCGACTCCCGGCTGCCGTCCCGCCGGGCGGTGACGTCCTGCCGGTCCACCGCCCGGTCGATCCTGCCGATCCGCTCGAAGGCCTCCCCGGCAACGGCCAGAAGCTCGGGCTCGTCAACGAGCAACTGGAGCTGGAACAGGGCCCGCTGCGCCCCGGAGCGCGTCTCGAACGACCGCTTGCGCAACTCGACCTCGTCCTCGACGTCACGCCCCTCGTGCACGCAGAACCAGTGGTGCAGTGCGGCCTGCCGGTACTCCACGAGCAGTCCGGCGTACGAGCCGAAGGTCTCCAGCCGCTCCTGCCGACCGCGCTCCAGGCGGGCGTTGTACTCCGTGCGGAGTGCGGCGCGCCGCTGGAAGACGTGCGTCACCGTCGACCCCAGGAGCGTGCCGAGCACCGCGATGATGCTCGTGACCATGGCATTCATGCCGCACATGCAACCAGACGCCCCAGGGGCACCGACCACGGAGGTGGACGGGGTTCACGGCACCCCGCTTGCGGGCAAGCCACCCTCCAGCCGTATCCCCAACCTCACGGGACAGAACACCTAAGCTTCCCGGCATGACGATGCAGGGCGTGGAACTGACCGCCCGCTGCGACGGGTGCGGGGGCACGGCTACGCGGTGGGTGCGGCAGTTCGTCCAGGAGCGGGGGCCTGGGCAGGGGCAAGGCCCGGACTGGGAGCTGTGGTGGGACTCCGAAGGGTCCTGCCGGGACTGCGGCGCCGCCTGGTGCGAGCACGCGGGGCCGGAGCCGGCGCCGGAGGCCGTCCGGGAGGCGCTGCTGACCGCGCACGGGCCGTTCCGGCTGCGGCCGGTCGGGGCTTCGGTCGATGCGGTGGCGGCACTGCGGGTGTTCCGGACCTTTCGGGCTTCCCCGGTGCTCCCGGAGGGCGACGGGGCCGTCCCGCTCGGTCGGGCGCGTGAACTGCTCGGCGAGTTCCGTGATTTCGGCCTGGTCGGGACGGAGGCTGAGATGACCGTCCTGGGTCTGCTGCTGCGGGATCACGGCGTTCCGGCCGAGGTGTCGATCGGCCCGGGGCGGGCGTACCGGTACGTAGGACCGCCGGAGTTGTGGGGTAGCAGCGGACCGGGTGGGCAACTGGTGCGGACGGAGCGCGAGTTCGCCGCCTGGGTGGGCGAACGGACCGCCGCGGAGCTCGCGGAACCGTTCACCTTCGTCGTCGACCTCGGCGGCTTCCTGCGCCTCGCCCCGCGCCGCAGTGAGCACGTGGTCTGCGCGGGCGGCGAGTTGGCGCTGAGCGCCGGGGAGGTCCGTTTCGAGCGGGGTGACGACACGGGCTTCGACGGCTGGACGGCGGAGGAGGTCAGCAACCAGTCCACCGGGTACTGTCCGGACGTCGTGTCCTGGCCTGCCGTCGCCGCGGCGCTGGAGCGGATCGGCGTGCGCCGCCCGGGCGGCTTCACGCACGGGATCGTGTTCCGGCGCTGCCCGGGCTGCCGGGGCGTCAACGTCGTCCGCGAGGGCTCCTTCGTGTGCGTGTTCTGCGACGGCGACCTGCCGGTCCGGTGGAACGTGGACGACGGATCACGGGTGTAGTGCGGGCCCGGTGCGGGGGTGTCGGCGACGGCCGTTAGGGTCGGGGGGGTCAGCCGGGGTGGTCGGGGGTCGTACGGGGAGGGTGGTGGGCTCGTGGGGTACGGGCTGGTGATGGCCGGGGAGCTTCCGGCCGGGGTGGTGCACACGGGGAGCCGGGAGTTCCTGGAGCGGGAGGGCCTGCCGCGGACGGGGGCGTTCCTGGACTTCGGGCGCTTCGGGGACGGGCCGCTGGAGTCGGTGGAGCTGTCGGCATCTGCGGAACCGTCCGCCTTGACGGAGGCCGCCGGGGCCCCGGCCGCTGGAGCCCAGGCGGCCGGGCCGCTGTTCGTGCTGGGCGAGACGGAGTACTGCGCACCGTTCGCGCGCGCCGGGAACACGGTGCTGCTGGACGGTGTCACCGGCGAGGTGTTCCTCGCGAAGCCGTCGGGCGAGCACCTGGACCGCGACCTCCTGGCCTCCGACCTGCCCGCGCTGGCCGCGATGGTGCGGGAGGTCGAGTCGGTGGCGGAGGCCGCCCGCCGGCCCGACGCCCTGGACGGGCGGCGCGGTCCGGCCGTCGTGGCCGAGGTGATGGCGGCGGCGGACCGCCGGCTGCGGGAGCTCGACCCCGGGCTGTTCGGCCGCTCGGACGTCCCGCCCGCGCACTGGGGCACGACGCTGCTGGTGCGGGCCCTGGGCTGGGGCGCGCTGCCCGGCGGCCCGGACGGGCCCGCGTACGAGATCGGCGCGGACCTGGTCGCGGAGATCGCGACGCTGACGGACGAGGGCCTGGTGCACCGCTACCGCCCCGAGGATCTGCCGCCCGGCCTCGTGCACGAGCCGACGCGCCGGCTGCTGACCGGGATCGGCCTGCCGCTGGGCGGGGCGATGTTCGGGGTGTCCGAGGAACCGCTGGTCACCATGGGCGAGGCGTACCCGGAGTACTTCGACGGCGAGGAGGAGCGCCCCTACCAGCGCGACTTCGTCGCCCTCGGGCACTGGCCGACGGACCTCGTGATCGCGCTGGACGGCGCGACCGGCCTGCTGGAGCTGCCCGACTGGTACGACGACGGCGAGCCCGAGGCCTACCTCAACCGCGACCTCTCCGCCCTGCTCTACTCGCTGTGGACGTACGAGCGCATGCGCGCCGAGTGGGAGCGCTGGGACTACGGCCTGGGCCGCGACACCTGGGCGGTGTTCGACCCGCAGTCGCTGCTGAGCACCGCCGTCGACGGCGTGGTCGAGGCCCTCGACCCGGAGGCGTTCGCGCCCGGGCGGTCGTGGCGGCTGCTCGCCGAGGACGCGCACATGGGCGGCCTGCTGGGGTGAACCCGGGCCTGGGGCGGCGGCTGGGGTGAACCCGGGCCTGGGGGGCCGCCGTCACGGGGTTCGCGGCCGCCCTGCGGGAGCGGCCCCGCGGCGGTGCGAACACGAAGGGTGGCCGCCCCGCCGCACGTCCTGCTCCGCGCCCTGCCACACGCTGCGCCGCACAATCCAAGGCGCGCCCTGCGGCGAACCGGTCGTGCCTGCTCGCAGGCCGGTACGCTGCCTCGGTGACGAACATCCGTACGGCGACCGCGCGAAGACGGGCGGTCCTGCTCGGCGTCGGCGCGGCGCTGTCGCTCGTCGGCGCGGGCGTCGTGTACGGGGTGCTGTACGCACGGTCACTGGACTTCGCGGAGCGCTGCGAGCGGGGCCTGGTGACCGGCAGCGGACAGCTGCTGGAGACGGGCGCCTCGTGGCTCCCGCCCGACGCGTGGTGCCGGTTCGAGGACGGGAGTGTGTCCACCACGCCGTTCTGGGCACTGCTGCTCTTCTACGCACTGCTGACGACGGCGGTGTGGGCCCTGACCGCCCTGGCGCGCGTCCGCCGTCCGCACCCGCTGCCCGGGGCTGAGTGGCAGGTGGGGCACGGGCGGGGCTGGTAGACGCCGACGGAGCTGGTAGGCGCGGACGGATTCCTCCTTCAAACGTTTTGGAGAACGTTTTTGACGTCTCGCCAGCTGCGCCGGTGGTGCGGCTCGGCAGGCGGTCCCCACACTCGTGCGGACGGCGGACCGCTCGAAGCGGCGCCCTGAAACGACGCCCTGAAACGACACCGCTGCCACGAAGAAGCGTCGCCGACTTGAAGTTGCCGCAACGGCAGCTCCTACCGTCGTGACCAGGGCCGGAGGAACCGGCCCGGGAACGGCGAACGTGCGGGAACACAACCTGGAGGAGGCGGCCATGGCCTGGCCGATCGCGGAGGTCGCCCGGATGTCGGGCGTCACCGCCCGGACCCTGCGGCACTACGACGAGATCGGGCTGCTGCCCCCGGCGTGGATCGGCTCCAACGGTCACCGCTACTACGAGGAGCGGCAGTTGCTGCAACTGCAGCAGATCCTCGTGCTGCGGGCGCTGGGCGTCGGGCTGACCGAGATCGCCCGGATCCTCGGCGAGCAGGTGGACGAGCTGGAGGCCCTGCGCGGCCACCACCACCGGCTGGTCGCCGAGCGGGACCGGCTGGACGGCCTGGCCACCACCGTCTCCCGCACGATCGCCGAACTGGAACGATCCAGGAAGGACGGCACACCCATGACCAGCATCAACCGCCCGGAGAACCTGTTCGAGGGCATCCAGCCCACGGACGTCGCGGAGAGCCTCCGCGACTTCCCCGAGCACGCGGAGGCCGCCTTGCGGGCGACCGCCACGATGTCCCCGGCCGAGGTCGAGGCCGGCCAGCGCGAACGGACCGCGCAGATGATCCGGCTCGCCGAGTTCATGACGGACGGCCTCCCGGCCGACGCCGAACCCGTGCAGACCAAGATCGACACGGAGTACCGGGCCCTCATCGCGCTCCGACCGGTCCCCGTCGAGGAGTACCTCGCGATCGCCCGGTCCTGCGTGGAGCACGAGCAGTGGCACGCCGTCTACGAGGCCGTCGCCCCTGACCTGGCCGCCTACCAGCGGGCCGCCATGGAGGCCTACGCGGCGGCGCGGCTCTCCTGAGCCGGTCCTGCGGGTAACAGCCGGTCGGGGCAGCCGGTGGCAGGCCACGGCCGCGGGACGCTGCTCGGGCCGGGCCGCCGCTCCGGCCGCCCCGAGCAGCGACCTCCCGGCCCAGCGGCGGCCTCACTCGGTGCGCAGCGCCGTGACCGTCCGGGTGCGGGCCGCCCAGGTCGCGGGCAGGAGGGCGCCGATCAGCGCCAGCACCAGGCCGCCGAGTATCAGCGGCCCCACCACCGAGGGGGCGAACACGGCCAGGTCCGCCTCGGGCACCCCGACCCCGGCGGCGCTCGCCGTGGCCGGCATCACCCAGTGGTGCACCAGGATCCCGATCGGCACTCCGACCAGCCCGGCCACCAGCCCGCTCCCGCAGACGGAGGTGAGCACCATGCCGACCGTCTGCCGGGGCGACATCCCGAGCGCCTTGAACACCCCGAGGTCGTGCACCCGTTCGCGGGTGTCCAGCAGCACCGTGTTGAGAACGCCGAGGCCGGCCACCGCGATCAGCAGCAGGGTCAGTGTCCCGGCCAGGGTGTTCATCGCGAGGACGACGAGGTTGAGGTGCGTCCCACCGGGCTCGGCGCCGAGGCCCAGTGGCCGGACGGCGGCGTCGAGCCCGTCCGCGTACGCCTTGGCATCGGTGCCGGCGGTGAGGTCGATGTGGTAGGCGATCGCTTCGGCGTGGACGGGCGAGCCCAGCGCGGTCGGCGCGGCCCGGTCGACGAAGACCAGTTCGTTGGTGGCCAGCACCTCACCGGTGATCCGAACCGGGGTGGAGCGCCCCTGGTCGGTGAGGGTGATGGTGTCGCCCACCTTCGCCTGGTTGGCCCGGAGGTAGCCGGAGCCGACCACCGCCTCGCCGGGGCCGTTGAACCAGCGGCCCGAGACCATCTGGTAGCCGCTCCAGGAGGCGTCGCCGGAGAAGGCCACCACTTCGGAGCGGGCGATGTTCCCGGCCACCGCGACCGAGGTCGGAACGGTGCTGTACCAGGCCCGGGTGCCGGGGCGGGTGTCGATCGCCCCGGCCACGGCCGCCTCGTCCACGTGGTCGGGGACCTTCACGGAGCCGTCGATCGGGGCCTCCACCACGACCTTGCCCGCGTGCTCGGCCGTCAGGCCCTCCTGGAAGCCGGTGAGCGAGAGCGTGAGGCCGACGCAGAGCGTGACCCCTGCGGTGCCGAGCACCACGGCGGCGGCGGTGGTCGCCGAGCGGCCAGGTCGGTTGAACGGACTCGCCAGCCCGAGGCTCAGGGCACGCGGCAGCGGCAGTCGGCCGATCAGCCGCTGGACCGCGGCCACCGGGCCCGAGCCCGCCGCACCGCCGCCGCGGGCCGTGGCCCGCTTGGCGCCCGGCGCCGTGCGGCCGACCGCGAGCGCCTCGACCGTGCGCAGCCGGCCGGCGCGCAGGGCGGGCACCAGTGCGGTGGCCACCACGGCGGCCAGGGCGACGGCCGGCACCGCGAGGTCCACCCAGAGCGGTATGCCGAGCAGGCCGCCGTGCAGGGCCTTGTGGGCCAGCCCGAGGACGGGGACGGAGAGCACGTTCCCGCCGAGCACGCCGAGCGCGGTGCCGATCCCGGCGGGGATCAGCGCCTGGCCGACGTAGGCGCGAGCCACTTGGGCCGGGGTGAAGCCGAGCGACTTGAGGATGCCGATCCGCCGGGTCGCCGCGCTGACGGCGCCACTGACCACCACCCCGATGATCAGCACCGACATGGCCAGGCCGAGCACCCCGAAGGCCGTCACGAACGGGACGAAGGTCGCCGCCGTCCGGTTGGCCTCCGCCTGGGCCGGTCGGTAGGAGGTGGCCGTGGTGAGCGCGCCGGGTGGCGCCGCGGCGACGAGCGCGGCGTGGTCCGCATCGACCTCGGCGTCGGTGGCGGCGTGGGCGAAGCGGTAGAGGTACTGCTGGGCGGGCACCGTACCGGGCGCGGTCAGCTCGGGGACCTGCCCGGGGGCGACCCAGCCGTCCGCGCTCCAGGAGACGGAGGAGGCGATGCCGACGACCTTGAGGGTCGGCCGGCCTGGCAGGTCGGGGAAGGCCATGCTGTCGCCGACGGCCAACGGCGAGTGGCCGTCCAGGAACACCACCTCACCGGGGCCCGCGACCCACCGGCCCATCAGCATGTGCAGGTCGTCCATCGGACCGCCCTGCTCCCGGCCAACCAGCGTCAGTGGCGGGAGCGGGCTCCCGGGCGGCGGGATCCGGGTGTCCGGCCCGGACCGCGCCTGCACCGTGACCGCCGGGTAGGGGCCGGCCGAGGCCGTCACACCGGGGACGTGCTCGGTCGCCGCGAGCTGCGCGGGAGTCGCCTTGGCCGGGTCGTACAGCACGTTCAGGTGTGCGCCGCGCTGGTCGGCGAAGGAGCGCTGGTAGGGCCCCTGCGCGGCGACCAGCAGCCCCATCGCGAGGATGCACGCCGTCACGGACATCATCGTGGTGAGGACCATGACGAGCGTCTGCACCCGCTTGCGCCCGACCCCGGCCCGAACCACCTTGCTCAGCGCACTCATGCGCCCACCTCCCTTCCGTCGGCAGGGGCGATCGCCCACCCGCGCCGTCCCGTTCTCCGTTCTCCTCCGGCCCCCGGTCGGGGGTGACCCCACCGCCGGCTCACCGCACACCTCCGGTGACGGGCGCCGCCGCGGTGTCCCGGACGAGTCGGCCGTCGAGCAGTTCGATCGTCCGGCTCGCGCAGGCGTCGGCGAGCGCGGTGTCGTGGGTGACCAACAGGATCGTCTGGCCCTCCGCGTTGAGTTCGGTGAGCAGGCTCCGGACGTCGGCGGCCGAGGCCGAGTCGAGCGCCCCCGTCGGCTCGTCGGCCAGCAGGAGCGGCGGACGGTTCATCAACGCCCGGGCCACCGCGACGCGCTGGCGCTCGCCGCCGGAGAGCCGGCCGGGGAAGGCGGTGGCGTGCCGGGCCACCCCGAGCCTCTCCAGCAGCTCACCGGCCCGGGCCCGGGCCTTCTCCCGCCGCATCCCGGCCAGTTGGGCCGGGAGCAGCACGTTGTCCTCGACGTTCAGGTCGTCCAGGAGGTTGAAGAACTGGAAGACCATGCCGATCCGCGTCCGTCGGTACTCGGCCAGCGCGGCCTCGCCGAGCTCGTGCACGGCGACGCCGTCCACCACCACGCCGCCCTCGCTGGGCCGGTCGAGCCCGGCGATCAGGTTGAGCAGCGTCGACTTGCCGCTGCCGGAGCGGCCGAGCACGGCCAGCGCCTCGCCGGCCCCCACCTCGAGGTCGAGCCCGGCCAGCGCGGCACGGGCGGCGTCGGATCGGTCGTACGTCTTGCCGACGCCGCGGATCTGGATGATCGGCGTACTCACGGGCCCTCCACTGCTCGGGGTCCGGCACCGGAAGGCCGGTGCCGACTGACGGAACACGACGCTACGAACCGGGGCCCGGGTCCGGACAGCTGTCTAGGCGGCATCTCTGAGGTGTATTCAGATACACCTGGTTTTCGGGGTTCAGACCTAGAGCGCCGCAGGTGGACGGCGCTGCAGACTGGCTGCCGACCGATCGACCGGGGGGCTTGCGGGCCGCCGTACGGAGAGGAGGCGCGGGATGAGGACCGATGCCGGGACGAACACGAACGTGGTGACGCGGGCCACCGCGCGGGCAGAGGGCGCCGTCGTGGCCGGCGTACGGGCGCTCTACGCGGTCACGCTGGGCGTGACCGGGCTGGTCTCGCTGGCGGCCGGGCCGGTCCTGCTGGCCGCCGCGCTGCTCGGCCCCGACGACTCGGGCGGGCGCTCGCCGGGCGGGCCGCTGATCCTGCTCGTGCCGCTCGGGCCGGTGGCCCTCTGGGCCCTCTGCTGGGCCACCGGGGGCGGGGGCCGGGCGGTCGGGGCCGCCCTGGCCGCACCGGGCGCGCTCGCGGTGATGGCCACCCACCTGTACGGCGGCGCGGCGCCCGGCGGCCGCTCCGGCTCGCTCTGGCTGGCCCCGGCGATGCTCGTGTTCGGAGTGCTCGGCGCGCGCTGGGTCGCGGCGGAGACCAGGCGCGTCGTCGGGAAGTGGAGCGGCCGCCCGGTCCCGGTGCCGTACCGCCGCGCCGCGGGCACCGACCCGTGGCAGCGGCTGCTGTCCGGCGGCTGGCTGACCGACCCGGCGACCTGGCGGGACCTCGCCTGGACGGCCCTCAGCGGGCTCGCCTACCTGTTCACCGCCGCGTTCGTCGTCCTCGCCCCGGTCTCGCTGGAGGTGCTGGGGCGCAACGGCCCCCTGGTCCACCTGGGAGTCGTCTACATGATGGGGCTCTGGGTCGCTCCGGTGGCCGCCCTCTGGGCCGCCCCTCCGGTCCTGCGGCTGCACGAGCGGGCCGCGCGCCTCCTGCTCGGGCCCTCCCGGCGGGCCGAACTAGCCCGCCAGGTCAGCCATCTGACCCGGACGAGGGCGGACACCATCGACGCCGGCGCCGCCGAGCTGCGCCGCATCGAGCGGGACCTGCACGACGGGGCCCAGGCCCGGCTGGTGGCGCTCGGCATGCTGCTGACCGTCGCCGACCAGCTGGTGGAGGACCCGGTGGCGCTGCGCCCCCTGCTGGCCGAGGCCCGGCTCTCCTCGGTCAAGGCGCTCGGCGAGCTGCGGGACCTGGTCCGCGGCATCCACCCGCCGGTGCTCGCGGACCGTGGCCTGGCCGACGCCGTCCAGGCCACGGCACTGGACCTGCCCCTGCCGGTCACCTTCGCCGGCGCACTGACCGGCCGCCCCCCGGCGCCGGTCGAGTCCGCCGCCTACTTCGCGGTCAGCGAGCTGCTGGCCAACGTGGTGAAACACGCGGGCGCCTCACACGTGTGGATCGAGATAGGGCACAGTGACGGGTTGCTGCGGATATCGGTGACCGACGACGGGCGCGGCGGCGCCGACCCGTCCCGGGGCACCGGCCTCAGCGGTACCGAACGCCGACTGGCCGCGTTCGACGGGGTGTTCGCGATCAGCAGCCCGCCGGGCGGTCCGACCATCGTGAACCTGGAGATCCCGTGCGCGTTGTCATCGCCGAAGACCTCTTCCTCCTCCGGGACGGGCTGACCCGATTGTTGGAAGCCAACGGCATGAAGGTCACGGCGGCCGTGGAGACGGGTGAGGACCTGCTCGCCGCGGTGGCCGCCGACCGGCCGGACATCGCCGTGGTCGACGTACGGCTCCCGCCCGGCTTCACCGACGAGGGGCTGCGCGCTGCCCTGGCGGCCCGTCAGGCCCACCCGGGGCTGCCCGTGCTGGTGCTCTCCCAGTTCGTCGAGCAGCTGTACGCCCGCGAGCTGCTGGCGGGCGGCAGCACCGGGGGCATCGGCTACCTGCTCAAGGACCGGGTGATGGACGGCGCCCAGTTCATCGACGCGGTACGGCGGGTCGCCCAGGGCGGCACCGCGATGGATCCGGAGGTGATCACCCGACTGCTCACCCACAACTCCTCGGCCGGCCCGGTCGCGACCCTCAGCCCGCGCGAGCGGCAGGTGCTCGCGCTGATGGCCGAGGGCCGCTCCAACGCCGCGATCGCCCAGCAACTGGTGATCACCGAGCGCGCGGTCGCCAAGCACACGGCGTCGATCTTCGTCCGGCTCGACCTCCAGCCCTCGGACGACGACAACCGGCGGGTGCTGGCCGTCCTCGCCTTCCTCAACAACGGGGAGAAGAACTGAACGACCGAGAAACGCACCACCGAGAACCCGACTGCCGGCGACCCGACTGCCGCCGATCCGACCGCCGGCGAGCCGACGACCAGATGTCCCACGACCGAGCACCGGGCGCCTGAGGACCGCCCGGCCGAGAGAACGGCTCCTTGACAAGAGCACAGAGAAGTAGAGAAGTGGGGACGAGCCCTCCGCGGCAGGGGGCTCGCCCGACACAGAACGGGTCATTTAGGCTGGTGACGTGCTCATCCTTGTTCGTCGTCGCCACGTGGACCTGCTCCGCGTGACGAGCATGTCCTGTCGACGCTCCGGCTGAACCTCGCGCCACCACCCTCAGGGCGGCCCCAACCGGGCCGCCACCACCACCCGGCACCCGGAGCACGCGCCGCACCAGGCCACCGCTCCGCCCTCCCCCGGTCGACCACCGGGACCGGCCGGGACGAGACCCAGCGGATGTCACCCATGACGCAGCAGCACACCCTGTCCCACCTCCAGTCACTCCCGGTGATCGACCTCTCGCTCGCCGACGGCGGTCCCGAGGACCGCCGCCGCCTGCACGACGAGCTCCGCGCCGCCGCCACCGGCGTCGGCTTCTTCCAGCTCGTCGGCCACGGCATAACCCCGGCCGAGACGGCCGCTCTCACCGAAGCGATGCGGGCCTTCTTCGCCCTCCCCGAGGCCGACCGGCTCGCCGTGAGCAACCTGAACTCCCCCCACTACCGCGGCTACACCCGCACCGGCGACGAGCGCACCGGCGGCAGCCAGGACTGGCGCGACCAGCTGGACATCGGTGCCGAGCTGCCCCCGCACGTCCCCGGCCGGGGCGAGCCGCCGTACTGGTGGCTGGAGGGTCCGAACCAGTGGCCCACGGCGCTTCCCGAGCTGCGCACCGCGGCCCTCGGGTGGATCGACCGCCTCGGCTCCGTCGCCCGCCGCCTGCTGCACGAACTCCTCACCGCGATCGGGGCCCGCCCCGACTTCTACGACGCCGCCTTCGCCGGCCACCCCCACCTGCGGCTCAAGCTCGTCCGCTACCCCGGCACCGCCCCGGACGGCGCCGGCCAGGGCGTCGGCGCGCACAAGGACTACGGCTTCATCACGCTGCTCCTCCAGGACACCGTCGGCGGGCTCCAGGTCGAGCGCCCGGACGGCACCTTCCTCGACATCCCGCCGCTGGAGGGCGCCTTCGTCGTCAACCTCGGCGAGCTGCTGGAGGTCGCCACCGACGGCTACCTCAAGGCCACCAGCCACCGCGTGGTCAGCCCGCCCGGAGCACACGAGCGCTACTCGGTGCCGTTCTTCTACAACCCCCGCCTCGACGCCCACATCGAGCCGCTCGACTTCCCGCTCGCGCACCACGCCCCCGGCGCGACCGAGGACCCGGACAACCCGCTGTTCGCCGAATTCGGGCAAAACGAGTGGAAGGGGTACACAAGGGCCCATCCTGAGGTCACCCGCCGCCACCACCCCGGCCTGGCGGAGACCGCCTCCCGCTGAACCGGCCGTCGCCCCGCCCCGCCGGTCGCGAGCCCCAGAGCGGCAACGTCCCAAAACAGCAGGGCCCGGAGCGGCAGTGTCCCGGATCGACAGTGATCCGGATCGCCAGTGATCCGGATCGACAGTGATCCGGATCGACAGCGCTCAAGGACGCGGTGGACCGGCGGGGCGGGCACTGTCACACTGCTGCTGTTACAGCACGAGTGTGCCAGCGCAGCGGGAGGCGGCGGATGGGGGAGCACGGGGCCGTGGCGGGTGAGGTCCGGCTGACGGTGGACGAGCTGGCGGCGCGGGCCGGGGTCACGGTGCGGACCGTCCGGTTCTACGGGACGAAGGGGCTGCTGCCGCCGCCCGAGTTGGGGCCGCGCCGCGTCGGGCTGTACGGCGTCACGCACCTGGACCGGCTGGGGCTGATCGAGGAGTTGCAGCGACAGGGGCTGACGCTGGCCGCGATCGAGCGCTACCTCGCCCGTCTGCCGGAGGACAGCACGCCGCTGGACCTCGCCATCCACCGCGCGCTGGTGGCCTCCTGGACCCCGGAGGCGGCCGAGGAGGTCGGACGGGAGCAGCTGGAACGCCGGGCCGGGCGCGAGCTGTCCGAGGAGCAGGTGGACCGGCTCCTCGCGATGGGGGCGCTGGAACGGACGGCCGACCCGGAGGTGTTCCGGGTGGATCCGGGGCTGCTCCCGCTGGGAGTGCGCATCCTGGACGTGCCGATCCCGCTGGAGACGCTGCTGGCCGCCCGGGCCGTGGTGCTGGAGCACAGCCGGGCCACGGCGCGGGAGTTGCACCGGCTCTTCCGGGAGACGGTGTGGAAGCCCTATCGGGAGAGCGAACCCGCACCGGACGATCTGGTGCGGATGAAGGCGCTGACCGACCACATCCAGCCGATGGTGGCACAAGCGCTCGTGACGGCGTTCCAGCGGTCGCTGCGCGAGGAGTTGGGTGAGGCCGTGCGTGACACGGCCCCACCCGCCCAGGACTGACGGATCCGTCGGCGCACCCGGGGGGCGCACCTCGGGAAGCGCCCGCGAGGCGGAGGACCTCCGCCTCAGGCAGCGCACCTCAGGCGGAGACCCCCGGCAGAGTCCTCAGCCGGAGACCCCTGGCAGAGTCCCCGGTCGGAGTCCTCAGTCGGAGAACGTCCGCCCCTCCGCCGCCATCCGCTCCAGCAGCGCGGGCGGCGCGAACCGCTCGCCGTAGGCAGCGGCGAGCTCGCGGGCCCGGGCCGCGAAGCCGGCCGGGCCGCCCTCGTAGCCGTTGATGTACTGGAACACACCGCCGGTCCAGGCCGGGAAGCCGATGCCGAGGATGGAGCCGACATTCGCGTCGGCGACGGAGGTCAGGACGCCCTCCTCCAGGCAGCGCACCGAGTCGAGCGCCTCGCTGAACAGCATGCGCTCCTTGAGGTCCTCGAAGGGCACCTCGGCGTCGGCGCGGGTGAAGTGCTCGCGCAGCCCCGGCCAGAGCCGCCCGCGCCGGCCGTCCTCGCCGTACTCGTAGAAGCCGGCGCCGCCGCTGCGGCCGGGGCGGCCGAACTCGTCGACCATACGGTCGACGACCGCGTCGGCCGGGTGCGGCGTCCAGGTGCCGCCGACCGCCTCGGTGGCGCGGCGGTACTCGTCGCGGATCTTGCGGGGCAGGGTGAGGGTGAGCTCGTCCATCAGCGAGAGCACCTTGGCGGGGTAGCCGGCCTGGGCCGCGGCCTGCTCGATGCTGGCGGGCTCGATGCCCTCCCCGACCATGGCGACGCCCTCGTTGAGGAACTGGCCGATCACCCGGGAGGTGAAGAAGCCGCGCGAGTCGTTGACGACGATCGGGGTCTTGTCGATCTGCCGGACGAGGTCGAAGGCGCGGGCGAGGGCCTCGTCGCCGGTCTGCGGACCGCGGATGATCTCTACCAGCCGCATCTTGTCGACCGGCGAGAAGAAGTGCAGGCCGATGAAGTCGCCCACGCGCTGCACGCCTTCGGCGAGCACGCCGATGGGCAGGGTGGAGGTGTTGGAGCAGAGCAGCGCGTCGGGGGCGACGACGCCCTCGATCTCCTGGAACACCTTGTGCTTGAGCTCGGTGTTCTCGAAGACGGCCTCGATCACCGCGTCGCAGCCGGCCAGGTCGGCCGGGTCGCCGGTGGGGGTGATCCGGGCGAGCAGCTCGTCGCGCTTGGCCTCGGTGGAGCGGCCCCGGGCGACGGCCTTGTCCAGCAGGCCCGCGCTGTAGGCCTTGCCGCGCTCGGCGGCCTCGACGCTGACGTCCTTGAGCACGACCTCGATGCCGGCCTTGGCGCACGCGTAGGCGATGCCCGCGCCCATCATGCCCGCGCCGAGCACGGCGACCTTGCGGACCGTCCGCTTCTCGACGTCCTTCGGGCGGCCGGCGCCCGAGTTGACGGCCTGCATGTCGAAGAACAGGGCCTGGATCATGTTCTTGCTGGTCTGTCCGCAGGCCAGCTCGGTGAAGTAGCGGGCCTCGATCACCATGGCCGTGTCGATGTCCACCTGGGAGCTCTCGACGGCGGCGGCGAGGATGTTGCGCGGGGCCGGGTAGGGCGCGCCGGCCAGCTGCTTGCGCAGGTTGGCCGGGAAGGCGGGCAGGTTGGCGGCGAGCGCCGGCGTCGACGGGGTGCCGCCGGGGATCTTGTAGCCCTTGACGTCCCAGGGCTGGACGGCGGTCGGGTTGGCCGCGATCCAGGCCCGCGCCTTCGCCGTCAGCTCCTCCGGGGTGGCGGCGAGTTCGTGGACGATGCCCTGCTCCAGCGCCTGCGCCGGGCGGTACTGGCGGCCCTGGAGCAGCACCTTGAGCAGGGCGTCGGCGATGCCGAACAGCCGCACCGTGCGGACCACCCCGCCGCCGCCCGGCAGCAGGCCGAGGGTCACCTCGGGCAGGCCGATCCGGCTGGCGGGGGTGTCCAGGGCGATCCGGTGGTGGCAGGCGAGCGCGATCTCCAGCCCGCCGCCGAGGGCGCTGCCGTTGACGGCCGCGACGACCGGCTTGCCGAGGGTCTCCAGGGTGCGCAGCGCGCGCTTGAGCCGCATCGACTTCTCGAAGACGGCGGCGGCGTCCTCGGGGCGGGCGGCGGAGAGCATCCGGAGGTCTCCCCCGGCGAAGAAGGTCTTCTTGCCCGAGGTGACGACGACGCCGCGCAGCTCGTCCGAGGCGGCGAGGCCGGCCAGCCGCTCGACGACGGTGTCGAAGTCGGCGGTGAAGGCGTCGTTCATGGTGTTGACGGACTGGGTGGGGTCGTCGAGGACGAGGGTGACCACGCCGTCCTGGTCCTGCTCCCAGCGGATGGTGGTGGTGTCGCTCATGAGGTCAGGGTCTCCGGGGATCCGAGGAACGGGGAGGTCAGATGCGCTCGACGACGGTGGCGATGCCCATGCCGCCGCCCACGCACAGGGTGACGAGGCCGTAGCGCAGGTCGCGCCGCTCCAGTTCGTCGATCACGGTGCCGATCAGCATCGCGCCGGTGGCGCCGAGCGGGTGGCCGAGCGCGATCGCGCCACCGTTGACGTTCACCTGGTCGTGGCGGAAGCCGAGTTCGCGGATGAAGCGCAGTGCGACGGCGGCGAAGGCCTCGTTGATCTCGACGAGGTCGATGTCGGCGGCGGTGAGCCCGGCCTTGGCGAGGGCCTTGCGGGTGGCCGGGGCGGGGCCGGTGAGCATGATGGTCGGCTCGGAGCCGGAGACGGCGGCGGAGACGATCCGGGCGCGGGGGCGCAGCCCGTACCGCTCGCCGACCTCGCGGTTGCCGATGGCGACCAGCGCGGCGCCGTCCACGATGCCGGAGGAGTTGCCGGCGTGGTGGACGTGGTCGATGGCCTCGACCCAGTGGTACTTCTGCAGCGCGACGGCGTCGAAGCCGCCGGCGTCGCCGATCTGGGCGAAGGAGGGCTTGAGGCCGGCCAGGGTCTCGACCGTGGTGCCGGGGCGGATGAACTCGTCGCGGTCCAGGACCACCAGGCCGTTGCGGTCGCGCACCGGGACGACCGAGCGGTCGAAGAGGCCGTCCGCCTGGGCCTTGGCGGCGCGGGCCTGGGACTCGGCGGCGAAGGCGTCGACATCGGTGCGCGAGAAGCCCTCGATGGTGGCGATCAGGTCGGCGCCGATGCCCTGCGGGGCGAAGTTGGTCTCGTAGGCCGTCATCGGGTCGGCGAACCAGGCGCCGCCATCGGAGGCCATCTTCACCCGGGACATGGACTCCACGCCGCCGGCCAGGATCAGGTCCTCCCAGCCGGAACGGACCTTGGCGGCGGCCAGGTTGACGGCCTCCAGGCCGGAGGCGCAGAAGCGGTTCTCCTGCACGCCGGCGACGGTGTCGGGCAGGCCGGCCGCGATGGCGGCGATCCGGGCGATGTCGGAGCCCTGGTCGCCGATCGGGCTGACGACGCCGAGCACGATGTCGTCGATCGCTGCCGGGTCCAGGTCGGGGAAGCGGCCGCGCAGCTCGTGGATCAGGCCGACGACCAGGTCGATCGGCTTGGTGCCGTGCAGCGAGCCGGTGGCCTTGCCCCGGCCGCGCGGGGTGCGGATCGCGTCGTAGACGTACGCTTCGGTGGTCACGGTGGGAACGCCTTTCGGGGCTTCAGGACTTCGGGACTTCAGAGCTTCGGGGCTTAGGGGCTTCGGGGCTTAGGGGCCGGAGGACGAGGAGAACCGGGAGAACCGGGAGGGCCGGAGGCCGGACGGAAGGGCGTCAGCCGAGGATGGAGCGGCCGACGATCTCCTTCATGATCTCGGTGGTGCCGCCGTAGATGGTCTGGATGCGCCCGTCGGTGAACGCCCGGGCGACCGGGAACTCACTCATGTACCCGTACCCGCCGTGCAGTTGGAGGCACCGGTCGGCGGTGCGCTTCTGCAGCTCGGTGGCCCACCACTTGGCCATCGAGGCGTCCGCCGGGGTGAGAGCGTAGCGATTGTGCTCGGTGATGCAGCGGTCGACGAACGCCCGGGTGACGGCGCACTCGGTGGCGAGCTCGGCGATCTCGAAGCGCACGTGCTGGAGCTTGGCGAGCGGACGGCCGAAGGCCTCGCGCTGCTTGACGTAGTCGGTGGTGATCTCGACCAGGTACTCGGCTCCGGCGATCGCGGCGACGGCGATCGCGAGGCGCTCCTGGGCGAGGTTCTGCATCAGGTGGACGAAGCCGCCGTTGAGCTCGCCGAGCAGGTTCTCCTTCGGCACCCGGACGTCCTCGAAGAACAGCTCGGCGGTGTCCTGGGACTTCTGGCCGATCTTGTCGAGGTTGCGGCCGCGCTCGAAGCCGGGCGTGCCGCGCTCGACAACGAGCAGGCTCAGGCCGTGCGCGCCGCCCTCGGGGGTGGTGCGGGCCACGACGATCACGAGGTCGGCGAGGATGCCGTTGGAGATGAAGGTCTTGGCGCCGTTGAGCAGGTAGTGGTCGCCCTGGTCGACCGCCTGGGTGCGGATGCCCTGGAGGTCGGAGCCGGTGCCGGGCTCGGTCATCGCGATCGCGGTGATGATCTCGCCGCTGCAGAAGCCGGGCAGCCAGCGGCGCTTCTGCTCCTCGGTGGCGAGCGAGGTGAGGTAGGGGCCGATGATGTCGTTGTGCAGCCCGATCGCCAGCCCGGGGACGCCCGCGCGCGCGAACTCCTCGGCCAGCACCGCGGCGTAGCGGAAGTCCGGGGCGCCACCGCCGCCGAACTCCTCCGGGGCGGCGATGCCGAGCAGCCCCTGCCGCCCGGCGGCGAGCCAGGCGGAGCGGTCGACGATGCCAGCCTTCTCCCAGCGGTCGTAGTGCGGCAGGACCTCCTTGGCGAGGAACGACCGGACGGTGTCCCGGAAGTCGTCGTGCTGCTCGGTGAAGATGTCGCGCTGCAACGCTACGCTCCTTGGTCTGCTGCGGAGTCGTCCGGGTCGGGGCTCAGGAGGGGCACGCCCCAGTCGCGGGCCACCTCGGCGGTGTGCGCGCCGGGCCTGGCCGGCGGGCGGCGCAGCGAGCCGGGGGTGGCGGAGAACCGCGGGGCGGGGGCGGGCTGGGTGACGCCGTCCGCCTCGACGTAGGTGCCGCGCGCCGTCAGGTGGGCGTCGGCGACGGCCTGGCGCAGCGTCAGGACGGGTTCCACGCAGGCGTCGGAGCCGGAGAAGACGGCCTCCCACTCGGCGCGGGTGCGGGTGGCGAAGCGTTCGGCGATCAGGGTGCGCAGTTCGGGCCAGCGGGCGAGGTCGTGCTGGCCGGGCACGTCCGGGCCGAGGCCGAGCAGGCGGGCGAACTCGGCGTAGAAGCGCGGCTCCAGCGCGCCGACGGCGAGGTGACCGCCGTCCGCCGCCCGGTAGACCGCGTAGAAGGGGGCGCCGCCGTCGAGCAGGTTCACGCCCCGGCGGTCCTGCCAGTGGCCGGCCGCGAGCAGGCCCCACAGCATGCTGCCGAGGTGCGCGGCGCCGTCCACGATCGCCGCGTCGACGACCTGGCCGGTGCCGGTGGCGCGGGCGTGGTGCAGGGCGGCGAGCAGGCCGACGACGAGGTAGAGCGAGCCGCCCGCATAGTCGCCGAGCAGGTTCGCGGGGATCCCGGGCGCCTCCTCGGCCCCGCCGGGGGCGGCGACCAGCCCGAGCACGCCGGCGACCGCCGCGTAGCCGATGTCGTGTCCGGCCTGCGCGGAGCGCGGCCCCTCCTGCCCCCAGCCGGTCATCCGGCCGTACACCAGCGCGGGGTTGCGCGCGAGGCAGGCGTCCGGGCCGACGCCGAGCCGCTCGGCGACCCCGGGCCGGTAGCCCTCGATCAGCAGGTCGGCCCGCTCGACGAGGTCGAGCACCCGGGCAGGCCCGTCCGGGGACTTGAGGTCGATCAGCACCGAGCGCTTGTTGCGGTTGGTGACGTCCCGCGCCGGGTCGATGCCGAGCGGCGAGGGGTCGGGCCGGTCCACCCGCACCACGTCGGCGCCGAGGTCCGCGAGCAACATGCCGGCGAACGGCCCGGGCCCGATCCCCGCGAGCTCGACCACCCGCACACCCGCCAACGGACCGCCACCCGAGGCTTGGAAACCACTGGTGTCACGCACTGGCTGCAGAACCCTTCGGGGTTTGACAGTAAAGCTGTAACACTCGCGATGATAGAGAAGCAACCCGCCGGTAACAAGACCTCGAC
The DNA here is from genome assembly GCF_042733235.1 of Kitasatospora sp. NPDC059722. Taxonomy (NCBI): domain Bacteria; kingdom Bacillati; phylum Actinomycetota; class Actinomycetes; order Kitasatosporales; family Streptomycetaceae; genus Kitasatospora; species Kitasatospora sp. NPDC059722. Next base: position 32,628 of record NZ_JBHWGD010000039.1, on the reverse strand, counting down.
ACCCCAACCCTCCGTGCCGCGACGACCACGGAGAGTCCCTCCGCCCGCTGACGGCGCTACCCAATAACGTCTTCGCGCTGCGAGGGGCACCCCCTCCGCACCGGGAAAATGTGAGCCACCACGCAGGGGGAACCCGGACTTCACCACCCGGCCGGGGGCGAGGCGGTCGGATGTGAGCCGATTCCGTGAGGCGGACGACGGGGGTAATGGCCTAGGGTGCACTGGATCTATTACGGATGACACGGGGGAACCGTCATGACCGTTGCCGGACGCACGATCGTCACCGAGACCGGACGGCTGCTGCTGACGCGGCCGCAGGACGACGACGTGGAGGCGGTGTTCGCCGTTCACGGGGATCCGGAGACCAACCGGTACAACCCGCACGGGCCGCACCGGGAGCGCTCGGAGAGCCGGGCGATGCTGGACGGCTTCGTGGCGCAGTGGACGCGGGACGGGGTCGGGTACTGCACGGTGGCGACGCGCGAGGAGCCGGGGGTGGTGATCGGGTTCGCGGGGGTGTGCTTCCACACGCTGGACGCCGAGCCGGTGTTCAACCTCTACTACCGGTTCCGGCCCGCCGCCTGGGGGCTCGGGTACGCGGCCGAGGCGGCCCGGGCCGCGCTCGCGGAGGCCCTGCCCCGGTTCCCCGGCCTGCCGGTGACCGCGCTGATCCGTGCCGACAACCTGCCGTCGCGGCGGCTGGCCGAGCGGCTCGGGCTGGTCCCGGACCCGGACGGCAGGGTCGACCACGAGGAGCGCCTGATCCACCGGATGCCCTGAGACCCCACCCCGCCCCGCCCCACCCCGCCCCTTCACCTCCCCTCACCCTCCCTCTCCCCCTCCCCCTCCCCCTCCCCCTGGCGCAGGACCCCGTTGCCGGATCCCCCGCCAGGGGGAGGGGGATCGTTTCCAGGACCGACGTGCCGCCCCCGCCCCCGGCGCGACCGTAGGGGCATGAGGAACAAAGAGGATGTGGTGCGGGGCGTCGCGGCCGGAGTCGCGATGGCCTCGACGGTGCCCTACCTGACGCTCAAGTCGCTCTGGCTGAGCGGGTCCGAGGTCGGCGTGCGCGACCCGGGCTCCATGGACAAGCTCTGGCTGCTCAACCTCATCACCTTCGGGATGGACGCGATCGCCCTGGCACTCGCGCTCACCTTCGTCCGGCCGTGGGGCCGACGGGTGCGGGCCGGGCTGGTGGCGTTCCCGATGTGGGTGGCGACCGGGCTGCTCGGAACGATCCTGGTGGCCGTGCCGGTGACACTGATCGCCGGGCTGGTGCTCGGCCCGGAGCACCAGAACGCGGCGCAGCAGGCCGACGACGGCCTCGCGGGCTGGGTGTTCGGGCTGGTGTACGGCGGGTTCTCGGTGCAGGGCGTGGCACTGATCCTCGCCTTCGTCCTGTACGCCCGCCGGCGCTGGGCGGGCCTGCTGCACGACCGGATCGGCGACCTGCCGGACTCCCCCACGCTCGTCGTGCAGCGCGTCTTCGCGGGCGTGGCCGCGCTGCTCGGGCTGGGCGTCGCGGTGGTCCGGGCGTACTGGGCGGCGGGCGGGACGGTCGGGCTGCCGCTGCAGTGGGCCGAGGAGCGCAGCAGGTCGATCGCGACGATGGACGCGGTGACGGCGCTGATGGCGGTGGCCTCCGCCGGTGCCCTGCTGGTGCTGGTGTTCCGGATCGGGCCGGGGCGGCGGCTGCGGACACCGTTCGCGGTGGCGTGGACCGCGGCCGGGTCGGTCTTCGCCTGGGGCGCCTGGCAGTTGGTGGCGTTCGGAAGCACGACGACCGTCCCGGACCTGCCTCACGCGGTGCCCGGGCTGATGGTCCTGGTGGAGGCCGGGCAGGTCGTGGCCGGCCTGCTGGCCCTGGCGGCGGGCGCGATGGCGCTGACCGAACGGGCGGCGGCCGCCGCCGCAAGGCCGTCGCCTGCCGTAGAGTCGCGCGCGTGACCACGGGGGCGGGCAGGTGAAAACGGGCGCGCGGGCGCAGCGGCAGGGGCGGATCCGGCGGACGGCGGAGACGCTGTTCGGACGACGGGCACGGCTGCGCTGGGTGCACCTGGTACTCGGCGGCGCCCTGCTGATGCCGTACTGGCTGCTGTCGCAGGTACTGTTCGGGGCGCTCAACAACAACCAGTCCCACCTGCGCCAACTCCTGCTCCAGCTCCTCTCGGTGGGCACCTCGCTGCCGATGGCCGCCGTCACCGCCCTGCTGCCGACCGTCCGCACGCTGGAGAGCGCGGCGGCGCGGGCCCTGTGCACGCCCGACCGGCCCGAGGCGCTGGCCACCGGCCCGGCCCGGTCGTGGGCGGCCCGGCGCCGCGCGGCCGGCTGGTACGTGCTGCACCTGTTCCTCGGCGGGGTGGTCGCCGGGATGACGCTGGCCGGGGCGCCGTTCGCGGTCGTGCTCATCTTCGACTTCCCGGGGGTCAACGACCTCACCCACTACTGGGAGCGGGGCTTTCCCGGCTGGATGCTCACCGGCGTCGCCCTCGGCCTGGCCGTCCTGGCCCTGATCGCCGGCACCAACGCGGCGTGCGGCGCGCTGCTCGCCCGCTGGGCGCCCGTCCTGCTCGGCCCGACCCCCGAGGAACGGCTGGCCGTGGCCGAACGCCGGGCCGCCGTGCTCGCCCAGCGCAACCGGCTGGCCCGAGAACTGCACGACTCGGTCGGGCACGCGCTGAGCGCCGTCGGCATCCAGGCCTCGGCGGCGGCCAGGGTGCTGCGCAGCGACCCGGACTTCGCCGCCGAGGCGCTGGCCGCGATCGAGGAGACCGCGCGGGCCGCCGTCGCCGAACTCGACACCGTGCTCGGGCTGTTGCGCGAGGAGGAGACCGGAGACGGACCCGCCGGCCCCACCCTGACCGGGCTGGACGACCTGCTGCGCCAGCTCGCCCGCACCGGCGTGCGGGTCGACGCCGAGCTCTCCCCCGGCCTGGACCGGCTCCCGCCGGCGGTCTCCCGCGAGGCGTACCGGATCGTCCAGGAGGGCCTGACCAACGTGCTGCGGCACGCCGGGCCCGCGCCGGCCGCGCTGCGGGTGGCCCTGGCGGACGGCCGGGTGGACATCGAACTGACCAACCCCCTGGGCTCCGCGCGCCCCAGCCGCCCCGGCGGCGGGCGCGGGCTGCGCGGCATCGGGGAACGGGCGGCGGCGCTGCGCGGCGGCAGCGAGGCGGGGCCGACCGGGGACGGCACGGCGTGGCGGCTGGCCGTCTGGCTGCCCGCCGGCCGGTAGGAACGGATGGAACGCCGGCCGATCAGCCACCGGACACCGGACATCGACCACACACCCACCGGACGCCGACCGATGCGAACCGACACCGACCGACGCCGACCGAGCGCCACCCAGACGCCAACCGAACGCGAACCAACGCCGACCGAACGCCGACCGAACGCCAACCAACCGACGGGGAAGACGAGATGACGGGGAACATCCGCGTGGTGATCGCGGACGACGAACGGCTGGTCCGGATGGGCCTGCGGGTGGTGATCGACGCCGAGCCGGACCTCGACGTCGTCGGCGAGGCGGCGGACGGCGCCGAGGTCGTGCCACTGGTGCGCGAACTGCGGCCGGACGTCGTGCTCATGGACGTCCGGATGCCCGGCATCGACGGGATCCGGGCGACGGAACAGCTGGTCGGCGGGATGGCCGAGCCGCCGCGGATCCTCGTCGTGACCACCTTCGAGCACGACGACCACGTGTACGACGCGCTGCGGGCCGGTGCCGCCGGGTTCCTGCTGAAGCGGGCGCGGGCCGAGGAGATGGTGCAGGCGGTGCGGCTGGTCGCCCGCGGGGACTCGCTGCTGTTCCCGGCGGCCGTCCGGGAGCTCGCCCTGCGGCATGCGCCCGCGGCCGCCCGCGGCGCCGCCGCCCCGGACCGGGGGCCGATCGGGCGGCTGACCGAACGCGAGGCCCAGGTGCTGCGGCTGATGGCCACCGGGCTGAACAACGGGGAGATCGCGCGGGAGCTGGTCGTCAGCCAGGAGACGGTGAAGACCCACGTCGGCAGCGTGCTCGCGAAGCTCGGCGCCCGGGACCGCACCCAGGCGGTGATCGCGGCGTACGAGTCGGGATTCGTGCTCCCCGGCTGAGCCGCTCGGGGTTCGCGCTCCCCGGCTGAGCCGCTCAGCGCCCTCCACGCAGGAACGATTCTTTCATCCGGCCACTACCTGCGAGTAGAGTGCTTCGATCCCCTGCCCGTCCGATACCTCCCGTATCGCCTGAAACGAACTGGTGGCCGCATGTCAGTCCGGACCCGCCCGGCGCTGTGGTGGCGCATGGGCATCGCGCTGTCGGCATTCCTCGGTCTGACGCTCGGCAACGCGTCGCTCGTGTACTTCACCGTACAGAGCAACGTCATCGTGCTCGGCTACTTCATCGGCGCGGCCTACTGGATGCTCAAGCGCGGCACCGTGGACGCGCCCGCGCCCAGACTGCGCGGCGCCGCCACGCTGTACATCGTCATCACCGGGCTGGTCTCGCACATCCTGCTCCAGCACGGCGCCAACCCGCTGCCGGGGCTCGTCGACGGGCCGGACAAGCTGGCGCACTGGTCGTCGTTCTTCCTGCACTACGTGACGCCGTTGATGGTGGTCGCCGACTGGCTGCTGCTCAAGCCCCGCAACGCCTCCGCGTGGCGGGACATCCCGCTCTGGCTGGCCTTCCCGCTCGGGTACGCGGCGATCGTGCTCACCCGCAACGCGCTGTTCGCCGACTTCCCGCTGAAGTACCCGTACTTCTTCTTCGACCCGACGACCAAGGGATACGGCTACGTGTGGGGTCAGATCGGCATGCTGACGGTCGAGTTCGTCGTGCTCGGCGCGGCCGTGGTCGGCCTGGACCGGCTGGGCACGCTGGTCGCGGGCAAGCTGCGGCCCGCCGCCACCGAGGCGTAGCACCGAACCCCGGCGGCCGGTCGATCACTCGTGGGATCCGCCCACGCGTGCTCAGATCCGCCAGGAGCGGATCCGGTCGGCCGCCGTGTAGACGTCCGCCCGGCCCTCGGCGACGTCCCGGGCCAGCTCCACCAGCGCCCCGTACGGAGGGTCGACGCCCTCGCCGGCGGCATGCATGTACGCGGCCGTGGTCATGCAGGCGTACAGGTTGTTGCGCACCGGGAGCGGCCGCAGCAGGACGATCGTGTGCATAAGCGTCGCGGCGCACCACGCGGCGTCGGCCTCGTGCCCGAGCTGCGCGGTGTTGACCCGGTGCCGGGCGACGGCGGCCTGGAGCGCCGAGTAGTCCCGCACGCTGAGGTCCTCCGGCGAGGCGTGCTCCTGAACGTCCAGCAGCCAGCGCAGATCGACGTGCAACACCGTCACGCCCGCCCCCTCACGCGGCGGGCGCGTCCTCCGGGAACGCCGCGTCGAACTCCGCGCGGTGCTCCTTCCAGAAGGACACCGCGTGATCGACGAAGACCCGCCGCTGCTGCTCCCGCACGCTCAGGTCGTGCACGTACGCCTTGACACTCTTCCCGTCCGCGGCCGCCGCCGCCCGGATCGCGGCGAGCTCGTGCTCGGTGTACTCGATGTTGAGCGCTGGCATGACCCCGATGCTACTGGCTCCCAAGGCAGTTGAACACCGGACCGCACCACGGCGCGGAAGGACGGCTTCGACGGTCCGGGCGTCCCGCCGGACCCGCGGGTGCCGGTGTTCACCCCCGACGAGCGGGCCGGGCTCAAGGACTCGGCCCTGAGCCCGGCCCGCCGGGTGCTGTCGGACGAGGAACAACATCGGTGGGAGGCAGCAGGCAACGGCTACATCGGGGCCACCGCCCTCAGCTCCCCGTCCAGCTCCAGCCACCGCGTGAGACCGAGGCCGCGCAGGAACGGCAGGTCGTGGCTGGCCACGATCAGCGCGCCCTGGTAGGCGGCGAGCGCCTGGGTGAGCTGGCGGACGCTGGCGAGGTCCAGGTTGTTGGTCGGCTCGTCGAGCAGCAGGAGCTGCGGCGGCGGGTCGGCCAGCAGCAGGGCGGCCAGGGTGGCCCGGAACCGCTCGCCGCCGGAGAGCGTGACGGCCGGCTGGTCGGCCCGCCCGCCGCGGAACAGGAAGCGGGCGAGCCGGGCGCGGATCGCGTTGTCCCCGGCGGCGGGGGCGAACCGCTTGACGTTCTGCGCGACGGTGAGCCCGTCGTCCAGCAGGTCGAGCCGCTGGGGCAGGTGGCGCAGCGGCACCGGCGTGGTGACCTCCCCGGCCGGCGGGGCGAGTTCGCCCGCGATGGTGCGCAGCAGGGTGGTCTTGCCGCTGCCGTTGCCCCCGACCAGCGCGATCCGCTCGGGGCCGCGCAGGTCGAGGTCGGCGGTGGCGCCGTTGGGCAGCCGGACCTTCTGCAGGGTGAGCACGGTGCGACCGGCCGGGACGGCGGTGCGCGGGAGGTCGATCCGGATCTCGGCGTCGTCGCGGACCGCCTCCTCGGCGGCGGTGAGCCGCTGCTTGGCCTCCTCCAGCCGCTCGGTGTGCATGCCGGTGAGCCGGCCCGCCGTCTCCTGGCCCTGGCGTTTGAGCATGCCGGCGAAGATGTGCGGGTCGTTGCGGGTGACCGAGCGCTTCTTGCCGTAGCTGGCGCTGCGGTCGAGCCGGATGCGGGCGTCGGCGAGGTCCCGCTTCTGGCGCTGGACGTCGGCCTCGGCGTTGCGCAGGAGCCGCTCGGCCGTCTCCTGCTGGGCGGCGAGCGTGCGCTCGTACTCGGTGAAGTTGCCGCCGTACCAGGTGATCCGGCCGTCGCGCAGGTCGGCGATCTGGTCGACGTGTTCGAGCAGTTCGCGGTCGTGGCTGACGATCAGCATGACGCCGCGCCAGCCGGCCACCGTCTCGTAGAGCCGCTCGCGGGCGGCACAGTCGAGGTTGTTGGTGGGCTCGTCGAGCAGGAGGACGTCGGGGCGGCGCATCAGCAGGGCGGCCAGCCGCAGCAACACGGCCTCGCCGCCGGAGAGTTCGCCGGTGGTGCGGTCGAGGTCGAGCCGCTGGAGGCCGAGCTTGTCGAGGGTGGCGCGGGCGCGCTCCTCGACGTCCCAGTCGTCTCCGACGGCGTCGAAGTGGTGCTGGGCGGTGTCGCCGGACTCGATGGCGTGCAGGGCCTCGCGGGCGGCCCGGACGCCGAGCGCCTCGTCCACGCGCAGGGCGGTGTCGAGCGTCAGCCCCTGCGGCAGGTAGCCGAGTTCGCCCGCGACGCGGACGGTGCCGCCGGAGGGCGTGAGGTCCCCGGCGATCAGCCGCAGCAGCGTGGACTTGCCGGCGCCGTTGAGCCCGATCAGGCCGGTGCGGCCGGGGCCGACGGCGAGCTGGAAGCCGTCGAGGACGGACTTGCCGTCGGGCCACTCGAAGTCGAGGTCGGTGCAGAGGACGGCGGTGGTGGGTTGTGCCATGGTCGGCCTCCCGGTTGGTTGCTGGTGGAGAAACGGGGTGAGCAACACGGGGAGACACCGCGGGTGCGGAAGGGCGCGAAAGGGCTCGGCGGAAAACGGCGGGAAGCGGCGGAGAACGGCAGAACGCGGCGGAGGACAGCTGAGAAGAACGCCGCACGAGCCGTGGGGAACCACAGGGGCCGTGACCGAGGTCGCACACCATGACGCACACCGCGCGGCGAAGCGGCCTGCGCGGCGGGGCGGTGTCCTGGGACCTCAGTAGTTCAACGGCCTGCTCCTGTTCGGGTGACTGACGGACACGACGCTACGGACCCCGCACACCGCTCCGCAACCGAATTTCCGTACGCCCCGCGGACCGGCGTCGGAGCCGCGGGACCGGCGCCGGCGAAGGCGGCAATGCCGAGGTGCCGATCCGGTGCCGATCCCGTGACAGCCTCGTCGCAGTCGGGGGCGGACGTGAGAAAGCCCTTATGCGGCATGGCAGACTCCTCACCTGCCATACCTGCGGCCCTCGCGGCCGTACCCGCGGATCGGGCCGTATGGCGTTCATTCACAGGGGGAACAGAACACGATGTCATCGATATCCCGGACCACCCGTGCCGCCCTGGGCGCCTCCGTCGTCGCGCTGACGATGGTGCTGGCCTCGGCGTGCGGCCCGGACAACAGCGACAGCTCGACCGGGGCGCAGACCGCGGCGCCCACCACCGCTGCCGCGGCGGGCGACACGGCCAAGCCGGGCGCCGCGCCGATCAAGCTCCCGACGGTCGACGAGATCAAGAAGTGGAAGCCCGAGGACTGGGAGAAGTGGGCCCAGGCCAACGTCATCACCCCGGCCGTCAAGGGCTACTGGGACCTGCAGAAGATCCTTAAGGCGAAGCCGGTCAAGCCGGGCCTGGGCAACCAGCCCACCGGCCAGCCGACCGCCCCGGCCCCGACCGGCGCCGCGCCGGCGCCGGCCCAGCCGACCTCGCAGGCCCCGGTCCAGCCGCCGGCCGACGGCGGCAACGACCCGAAGCCGGCCCTGGTCCAGATGAAGCCGGTCCAGCACCCGTTCGCGAAGAACCTGAACGTCAACGGGAAGCTGTTCTTCATGGACGGCACCCAGGAGTACGTCTGCTCCGGCACCGTGATCTCCGACCCGGCCAACCCGGGCAAGAGCAACCTGGTGTGGACCGCGAGCCACTGCCTGCACGGCGGCAAGGGCGGCAAGTCGCACACCGACATCGTCTTCGCCCCGGCCTTCAACAGCAACGGCGTGCTCAGCGGCGGCAAGCAGGGCTCGCTGGCGCAGGCCGAGCCGTTCGGCGAGTGGGGCGCCACCGCCGGCATCGTGTCGCCGACCTGGGCCGGTGAGGCCGACCCGGAGAGCGGTGGCCCGTGGAGCCAGTACGACTTCGGCATCGTCCGGGTCGCCAACCCGGACGGCGGCGGCAAGTCGCTGGAGGAGACGGTCGGCGGCTCCGTGCCGGTCTGGTTCAACGCCCCGCGCGACCAGATCACCGCGGTCAGCAGCTACGGCTACCCGGCCGCCAAGCCGTTCGACGGCATGGAGCTGGACCACTGCGACGGCCCGAAGCCGGCGCGCCGCACCATCGACCCGTCCCGCCCGGCCATGCTGACCTCCGGCTGCAACGGCACCGGCGGTGACAGCGGCGGCGGCTGGTTCGCGATGAAGGACGGCAAGCAGGTGCTGGTCTCGGACACCTCCATCGGTGGCGAGGACAACACCTGGGAGGCCGGGCCGTACCTGGACGACGTCGCGGCCAAGGCGCTGGACTACATCTCGAAGAAGACGAAGTAGCACCACGAAGCAGCACCGCGCAGGAGCACCACGAAGCAGCACCGCGCGGGAGCAAGCCGAGCGCCTGAACGCATGAACGTCCAGGCGAGTGAGCACCGGGGCCGTGGCTGGGAACAGCCGCGGCCCCGGTGTTTTCCGCCCGGGGCCCGCGGCTCCGTAGAATCGGCCCCATCATGAGCGCCACACTCGTAGTCAAGGACCTCAGCGCCGGCCACGGCGAACGCACCCTCTTCTCCGGCCTGGACCTGGTCGTCGCCCCCGGCGACGTGATCGGCCTGGTCGGCGTGAACGGCGCCGGCAAGTCGACCCTGCTGCGGCTGCTGGCCGGGCTGGACACCCCCGAGGCGGGCTCGCTGCGGCTCAGCCCGGCGAGCGCCAACGTCGGCCACCTGCCGCAGGAGCCGGAGCGGCGCGAGGGCGAGTCGGTGCGCGACTTCCTGGCCCGGCGCACCGGCGTCGCGGCCGCGCAGGCCGAGCTGGACGCGGCCACCGAGGGCCTGGTCGAGGGCCGCCCGGGCGCCGACGACGCGTACGCGACCAGCCTGGACCGCTGGCTCGACCTCGGCGGCGCCGACCTGGAGGAGCGCGCCGAGGAGGTCGCCGACTCGCTCGGCCTGAAGGTCTCGCTCGACCTGCCGATGACGGCGCTGTCCGGCGGCCAGGCCGCCCGGGCCGGCCTCGCCTCGCTACTGCTCTCCCGCTACGACGTCTTCCTGCTCGACGAGCCCACCAACGACCTCGACCTGGACGGCCTGGAGCGGCTGGAGGCCTTCGTGAAGGGCCTGCGCGCCGGCACCGTGCTGATCAGCCACGACCGCGAGTTCCTGGCCCGGACGGTCACCAAGGTGCTGGAGCTGGACCTGCACCAGCAGCAGGTCAACCTGTACGGCGGCGGCTACGAGGCGTACCTGGAGGAGCGGGCGGTGGCCCGCCGGCACGCCCGCGAGGAGTACGAGGAGTACGCCGACACCAGGTCCTCGCTGGAGGCGCGCGCCCAGATGCAGCGCAACTGGATGGAGCACGGCGTCCGCAACGCCCGCCGCAAGAGCGGCGACAACGACAAGAACGCCAAGGCGAAGCGCACCGAGTCCACCGAGAAGCAGGCCTCCAAGGCCCGGCAGACGCAGCGGATGATCGAGCGGCTGGACGTGGTCGAGGAGCCGCGCAAGGAGTGGGAGCTGCGGATGGAGATCGCCACCGCGCCGCGCTCCGGCTCCGTCGTCGCCACCCTGCGCGCGGCCGTCGCCCGCCGCGGCGACTTCTCCTTCGGCCCGGTGGACCTGCAGATCGACTGGGCCGACCGGGTCGCGATCACCGGCGCCAACGGCGCGGGCAAGTCCACGCTGCTGGCCGCCCTCCTCGGCCGGCTCGAACTCGACGGCGGCAGCGCCGTGCTGGGCTCGGGCGTCGTGGTCGGCGAGGTCGACCAGGCGCGCGGGCACATCTTCAAGAACGAGCACAGCCTGGGCGGGGAGCCGCTGGTGGAGGCGTTCTCCGCCGCCGTGCCGGAGCTGTCGCCGGAGGACGTGCGCACGCTGCTCGCCAAGTTCGGCCTCAAGGCGGTGCACGTGCTGCGCCCGGCCGCCACCCTCTCCCCCGGCGAGCGCACGCGCGCCGCGCTGGCGCTGCTCCAGGCGCGCGGGGTCAACCTGCTCGTGCTGGACGAGCCCACCAACCACCTGGACCTGCCCGCGATCGAGCAGCTGGAGTCCGCGCTCGCGTCGTACACCGGCACGCTGCTGCTGGTCACGCACGACCGGCGGATGCTGGACACCGTCACGGTGAACCGGCGCCTGGAGGTCCGGGACGGACGGGTGCACGAGCTGTAGCAGCTGCACGTCCGGGCCGGGCGCAGCACGGCGCGCACGACACGCGGCACTTGGCGGTTCCGCCGGGATTGGTCTCGACCTCTTCCCGGCGGAACCGTCATGTGCTGTGCTGTCCGCCATGGTTGAGAGTGCAGAGAGCGCAGTGGCGGAGACGGCCCACCCGACCGTCCCGCACACCCCGATGACCGTGCCGGCCCACGAGGCCGAGGCCCGCAGCAGGTCGTTCCACGACGTGATGGCGCAGCGCCGCACCGTCCGCGACTACTCCACCCGCCCGATCCCGGACGGCGTGGTCGAGTGGGCGGTCCGCACCGCCAACACCGCGCCCAGCGGCGCGCACGTGCAGCCGTGGCGGTTCGTGGTGATCACCGACCCGGAGCGCAAGCGGCGGCTGCGCGAGGCCGCCGAGGCGGAGGAGCGCGAGTTCTACGCGCACCGGGCCTCGGAGGAGTGGCTGACGGCGCTGGCGCCGATCGGCACCGACTGGCACAAGCCGTTCCTGGAGGACGCGCCGGCGGTGATCGTCGTGTTCGAGGTGCACAAGGGGCCGGGCTCGCCGCGCCCGTACTACACGAAGGAGTCGGTGGGCATCGCGGTCGGGCTGCTGCTGGCCACGCTGCACCAGGCCGGACTGGCCACGCTGACCCACACGCCGAGCCCGATGAAGTTCCTGAACGAGGTGTGCGAGCGCCCGGCGGAGGAGCGCGCCGCGTACGTGATCCCGGTCGGCTACCCGGCCGAGGGGGCGCGCGTGCCGGACCTGCGGCGCAAGGAGCTCGACGAGGTGCTCGTGCGGCTCTGAGCGCTCCCGCGACCGCGGGGCCGCGGACGTCCGCCTCCCGCGTGCTTCCGGTCCACGGCGGACGCCGCTGGTGACAGGTCCTGGCCAAGGACATAATCGCCGTCATGAGCGACGCACAGCCACGGTCCTGTGACCACCACCCGGCGGCGCCGGGCGAGGCCACCGCCGGCCGGCCCCCGGAGCTGCTGCGGCTGGCCGGCGGCGTCTCGCTGCACCGTCGGCTCAGCACGCACACGGCCGCGCTCACCAAGGCCGTCCGCGCCAACCTGGACCACCTGCGGCCCTGGCTGGAGTGGGCGGCCGAGGCGCCGAGCCGGGCCAGGACGGCCCGGCTGACCAGGGCCGGAACGGCGGCCTGGGACGCCGGCACCGACTTCATGTACCTGGTCGGACTGGACGCCGAACCCGGCAGCGTGATCGGCGCGTTCGGCCTGCACGGCCGGATCGGCCCCGGCGCGCTGGAGATCGGCTACTGGGTGAGCGCCCGGCACGTCGGCCGCGGCATCGCGACCACCGGGGCCGGGGCGCTGACCTCGGCCGCGCTGGCGCTGCCCGGGATCGCCCGGGTGGAGATCCGCTGCGACCAGGCGAACGGCGCCAGCGCGGCCGTCCCGCGCAAGCTCGGCTACCGGCTGGAGCGGATCGCCGACGCCGCCGTCCGGGCCCCGGCGGAGACCGGACGGCAGCAGGTGTGGGTCAAGGAGCGGTAGGACCCGGGCCGCTCAGTAGCGCCCGCCGGTCGCCGACGGGATCGCGTCCAGCTCGGCGAGGTCCGCCGCGGAGAGCACGACGTCGGCCGCGCCGGCGTTGTCCACCAGGTAGCGCGGGGTCCGGGTGCCCGGGATCGGGAAGACGTACCGGCCCTGCGCCAGCGTCCAGGCCAGCGCGACCTGCGCGGGCGTCGCGCCGATCCGCTCGGCGACCTCCCTGACCTTCGCGACCAGCGCCAGGTTCGCCTTGAGCGCGTCCTGCTGGAAGCGCGGCAGCCGGCGGCGGAAGTCGTCGGCGGGCAGCTCGTCGAAGGAGGAGATGCTGCCGGTCAGGAAGCCGCGGCCGAGCGGCGAGAACGGCAGGAACGCGATGCCCTGCTCCTCGGTGTACGGCAGGACGTCGGCCAGGGCGTCCCGGGTCCAGAGCGAGAGCTCGGACTGCACGGAGGCCACCGGGTGCACCGACTGAGCCCGCTTGATCTCCTCGACGGTCGCCTCGGACAGGCCGATCCGCCGCGCCTTGCCGGCCTGGACGACCTCGGCGAAGGCGCCCCAGGTCTCCTCGATCGGGACGGCCGGGTCGACCCGGTGCAGCTGGTAGAGGTCGACGTGGTCGGTGCCGAGACGGCGCAGGCTCTCGTCGATCGAGCGCCGCACGTGCTCGGGGCGCCCGTTGCGGTCCCCCTGGCCGCTGCCGCCCGGGACGATGCCGACCTTGGTGGCGAGGAACGCGCGCTCGCGGTACGGGCCTGCGAGGGCGGCGCCGACCACCTCCTCGTTGGTGTAGGGCCCGTACATGTCGGCCGTGTCGATCAGCGTGACGCCGAGGTCCAGCGCCTGGCGGATCACCTGGACGGACTTCTCGTCGTCCCGGTTCCCCACGTCGTAGGCGTGGGTCATCCCCATGCAGCCGAGGCCGAGGACGCCGATCTCCGGGCCGTTGAGTCCGAACGGGGCGGTGCGCATGATGACGGTTCTCCGATCTGGTGGCTCAGTTCCGGTGGCCCGGTTCCCGTGGCCCGGCGGGCCGACCTGCTCAGCGGGCCAACGGGGAACAGCCTCCACCTTGGAGTGCACTCGAGGTCAAGCGCGGCACGGTTCCGGGCCCGTGCGGAACCGTGCGGAACCGTCTCCTTAAACGCGTCCTAAAACCTGCTCACGGCGGGCCCCCGGGACCGGGGAAGTGCTTGACGTGCACAGCTGGTCTAGTCCAGTTTGATCCTCAGCACCCCACGCAGCTCCCCCGCACACACAGCTCCCCCGCACCGGACCACGCCCCCAGTCGGCCGCCCGCCCGCGCCCCCACCTGTGCGGCACGAGCGGCCCACCGTCCCCGAGAGGCACCCCCATGCCCACCGCGCCCCACGACGCCCCCGCGCACCGCCGGTCCCCGGGCCGCACCAAGCTGTTGAGCCTCGCCGCGGCCACCGCGCTCGCGGCCGGCGGCCTCGCCGCCCTCGCCGGGAACGCCGGCGCCGCCGACACCAACCTGCTCGCCAACGCCGGCTTCGAGAGCGGCTCGCTGAACCCGTGGAGCTGTTCCGCCGGTACCGGAAGCGTCGTCAACTCCGGTGCCCACGGCGGCACCTACGCGCTCAAGGGCGCGGCGAGCGCGAGCGACACCGCGCAGTGCGGACAGACCGTCAGCGTGCAGCCCAACACGACGTACTCGCTGAGCGCCTGGGTGCAGGGCCAGTACGTGTACCTCGGCGCCACCGGCAACGGCGTCACGGACCCGGCCACCTGGACCCCCGGCGGCACCGGCTGGCAGCAGCTGTCGACCGGTTTCACCACCGGCCCGAGCACCACCAGCGTCACCGTCTACCTGCACGGCTGGTACGGGCAGGGCGCCTACCTCGCCGACGACGTCACCCTCACCGGCCCCGGCGGCGGAGGACCCAGCCCGACCGCCACGCCGACCGTGACGCCCACCGGCACCCCGACGGGCACCCCGACCGGCGGACCGGGCACCCCGCCGCCGAACGTCGCCCTCCCGGTCGCCCCCTACATCGACATGGGCGCCTGGCCCACGCCGTCCATGCCCGACATGGCCAAGGCCGGCAACCTCAAGGGCTACACGATGGGCTTCGTGACCGGTGTCGGCTGCAAGGCCAGCTGGTTCAACGCCTACGACCCGCGCACCGGCTGGGCCAAGGACCAGGTGGACGCGCTGCGCGCGGCCGGCGGCGACGTCAAGCTCTCCTTCGGCGGCGCGAGCGGCACCGAACTCGCCGCCGCCTGCACCACCGTGGACTCGCTGTTCGCCGAGTACGACGCCGTGGTGAAGGCCTACAACCTGCGCTACGTCGACTTCGACATCGAGGGCGCGGCGATCGCCGACACCGCCTCCAACGACCGCCGCTCGGCCGCGCTCGCCAAGCTCCAGCAGGCCAACCCGGGCCTCAAGGTGTCGTTCACCCTGCCAGTCCTGCCGGAGGGCCTGACCTCCGACGGCGTCGCCATCGTCAAGTCGGCCCGGGACGCGGGCGTGAGCGTCGACCTGGTGAACATCATGGCGATGGACTACTACCGCTCCGGCACCGACTACGGCAACGCCGCCGTCCAGGCCGCGCAGGCCCTGTTCGGCCAGCTCAAGGCGCTGTACCCGGCGAAGACCGACGCGCAGCTGTGGGCCGCGGTCGGCGTGACCCCGATGATCGGCGAGAACGACGACCACCAGGTCTACAACCAGGCGGCCGCCCAGCAGTTGGTGACCTTCGCCCAGCAGAACCACCTCGGCCTGCTGGCCTTCTGGGACGCCACCCGGGACGCCGACGCGTGCACCGGCGGTTCGCTGTCCAAGTGCACCAACATCCCGCAGCAGCCGTACGAGTTCGCCAAGATCTTCGCGAAGTACGCGGGCTGACCAGGGGATTCCCTGCGGCGGGGGGGGGGGGGGGGGGGCGGGGCCCCCCCCCCCCCGCCCCCCCCCCGCCGTTCGCACCCCACCGTTCGCACCCGGCCGGCTCGCACCCCGGTTTATTGAGGTCACATCACATGCGACCCTCCGTTACAGTCCGACCCACGGCACGACCACAAGGGGGCGGACATGACGGTCCGGACGATTCGAACGGAAGACCACCAGCACGACCGGGCCACCGGCCGCGCCGCCGCGGGCGCCGCTGCCGGCAGCGCCGCGGAGACCGTCACCGCCGAGGAACTCGCCGCGCTCGGCCGCACCCTGCGCCGCCTGCGCGACCTGCCGCCCCACGACCGCACCCGCCTGCACGCCGAGCGACAGCTCAGCTCCTTCGTGATGGAGAGCCGCAAGCGCCGCCGCCAGGAGGCCAAGCAGGCCGTCCGGGACGCCGACGCCGCCCTGCTCGCCACCACCGCGACCGGCGCCCTCGACCGGCGCGAGGACGCCCCGCTCGCCCCGGCCGGCGGGGAGCCGGCCGGCCGGCCCGTCGGGGAGCTGCGCACACCGCGCCGGTGCTACGTCTGCAAACAGCAGTACCGCGAGGTCGACGGCTTCTACCACATGCTCTGCCCGGACTGCGCCGCCGACAACACCGCCCGGCGCGGCCTCCGCACCGACCTGCGCGGGCGCCGCGCGCTGCTCACCGGTGGCCGGGTCAAGATCGGCTTCCAGCTCGCGCTCATGCTGCTGCGCGACGGCGCCGAGCTGACGGTCACCACCCGCTTCCCGCACGACACCGTCCGCCGCTTCCGCGCCGCCGAGGGCAGCGCGCAGTGGTGGGAGCGGCTCACCGTCGTCGGGATAGACCTGCGCGACCCGCGCCAGGTCCTCGGGCTCACCGAGCAACTGCGCTCCGACGGACGGCCGTTGGACATCCTGATCAACAACGCCGCGCAGACCCTGCGCCGCCCGCCCGAGTCGTACGCGCTGCTCGCCGCCGGGGAGCACGACGCCCTGCCCGCCGCCGACCGCCGCACCGTCGCGCACGCCCCGGGCTTCCGGCCGATGCCCGCGCTCACCGCCGCCTGGCCCGCCGCGGAGCTCGACCCCGCCCCGGCCGCGGCGCACGGGCTGCTCACCCTGCCCGACGAGGCCGGCCTGCTGCCCGACCTCGCCCCCGGCAACTCGTGGTCCGCCCGGCTCGGCGAGCTCGACCCGGCGGAGGTGCTGGAGACGCAGCTGGTCAACGCGCTGGCCCCGGCCCTGCTCTGCGACCGCCTGCTCCCCCTCCTGCTCGCCTCCCCGCACCCGCGCCGCTACGTCGTCAACGTGACCGCCGTCGAGGGCCGCTTCGCCGTCGCCAACAAGACCGGCGGCCACCCGCACACCAACATGGCCAAGGCCGCCCTCAACATGCTCACCCGCACGAGCGCCGCCGAACTCGCCCGCCAGGGCGTGCACATGTGCGCCGTCGACACCGGCTGGATCACCGACGAGAACCCGGCCCCGAAGAAGGCCCGGATCGCCGACCGGGGCTTCCGCACGCCCCTCGACATCGTCGACGGCGCCGCCCGCGTCTACGACCCGATCGTCCGGGGCGAGTCCGGCTCCCCGGTGTCGGGGGTGTTCCTCAAGGACTACCGGGAGGCCGCGTGGTGACCCCGGGATAGGCTGCGGCGATCAGGATCGCCGCATCGGGGGGAACGCATGGCGCCGGACAACGAACTGACGCACGCCTGGGTGCACGGGCTGGCCGCGGCCCGCCGCTGCCCGACGCCGGTCGAGGTGCCGTGGGGGCTGCGGGTCGACGTCGGACGCGGCAGGGAGTCCGTGCGGCACGTCCTGCTGCGGACCGACGAGCGGAGCGTCCGGGCCGCCGCGGCCGCCGCCGACCGGCCGTACGTGCGGATCAAGGGGTTCGTCGAGCCGGAGGCGGCCCTCGGCCTGCTCGGCCCGGCCTGGGAGCGCAACGCCGACGAGCTGATGATGACGACCGTGCTGCGCCGGGAGGAGGTCCGCCTGCCCGCCGGCTACACGGCGGAGGTCGAGCGCGGCAACGGCGTGGCGTACGCCCGACTCCTCACCCCGGACGGCGAGTTCGCGGCCGGCGGCCACACCGGGGTGCACGGCGCGCTCGCGGTGTTCGACCGCTTCGAGACCGACGGGGCCCACCGGCGCCGCGGGCTCGGCAGCGCGGTGATGCGGCTGCTGACCGACGCCGCCCTCGACGCGGGCGCGGAGACGGCCGCCCTCGGCGCGACGGAGGAGGGGCGGGCGCTGTACGCCTCGCTCGGCTGGGAACTGCGGGGCCTCATGGCCGGGTTCGTCCGCCGCACCTGACCGGCGCACCCGGCCTCCGCACCCGACCGGCACACCCGGCCTCCGCACCCGGCCTCCGCACCCGACCGGCACACTCGACGAACACCCCCACGAGCCACACCTCAGCGACGCACCCGCGCGCCACACCCGAGCCGCCGTCTCAGCGGCCGGTGGCCAGGTTGGCGCCGCCGGTGCAGTCGAGGACCACGCCCGTCACGAAGGTGTTGGCCGCGAGCATGTGGATCGCGCGGGCCACGTCCTCCGGACGGCCGACCCGCCCGACCGGCGTGGTGGCGGCGAGGCCGTCGAACAGCGCCTTGCGCTGCTCCTCGGGCACGCGCTCCCACCACGGGGTGTCGACCACGCCGGGCGACACCGCGTTGACCCGCAGCGGCGCGAGCTCGACCGCCAGCGGCGGCACCATCGCCTCCAGCGCGCCGTTGATGGCGGCCAGTCCGGCGGTGCCCGGGATCGCGGCGCGCGCCGAGGCGGCGGTGATCAGCGTGACGGAGCCGTCCGCCCGAAGGTGCGGCAGGGCCGCCTGGAGGACCCGGACCTGCGGCCAGAACTTGGCGTCGAACCCGTGCGCGAGGTCGGCCAGGTCGAGCCGGGCGAACGGTCCGGAGCCGGCCGCACCGCTGACGGCGAGGACCAGGTGGTCGACGGTGCCGCCCCCGGCGAAGAAGGCCGCGACGGCGGCGGTGTCCGTCGCGTCGACCGACGCGCCGGTGGCCTTGCCGCCGATCCGCGCGACGGCCGCGTCGAGGCGCCCGCGGTCCCGTCCGGTGATCACGACCTCCGCGCCGTCGGCGGCGAACGCGGTGGCCGCGGCCTCGCCGATGCCCGAGCTGCCGCCCATCACGACGACGCGCTGTCCGGCGAAGAGGTCCGACGTGGTGTTCATGGTGGTGCTTCCTTCCGGCTTGTCGAGACTGTCCGTTCCGGTAATGATGATTGTCGAGACTGTTAGTCTTGTCAATGGAGGACCCAGACAGCTGGAGCCGGGACGACCGCAGGACGAGAGGACGACCGATGAACGCGACGGACCCCCAGCCGGGCGCCGCCCGCCCGCACACCGGACGCCGCCGCAACGAGGCCGCCCACCGGGCCATCCTCGACGCGGCCCTGCGCCTCCTCGCCGAGTCCGACGGCACGCCCGTGACCATCGACGCCATCGCCCGCACCGCCGGCGTCGGCAAGCAGACCGTCTACCGCTGGTGGCCCTCCAAGGGCGCCGTCCTCCTGGACGCCCTCTCCGACCGCGCCGACCAGGACGTCGCGGGCCCCGACACCGGAGACCTCCGCGCCGACCTGCGCGCCTTCGTCGCCACCACCTTCGACGCCGCCCAGCAGGACACCACCGCCTCCGCCCTGCGCACCCTCGTCCGCGAGGCCGCCCGCGACCCCCACCTGGCCGACCTGATGCAGACCTTCACCGCCACCCGCCGGACCGCCCTGCGCGAGCTCCTCGCCCGCGGGCGCGAGCGCGGCCAGCTCCGCGGGGACGCCGACCTCGACCTGATCGTCGACCAGGTCTACGGCGTCTTCTGGTACCGGTTCCTGCTCGGCCACGCGCCCCTGGACGCCGACGCCGCCGACCGGCTCGCCGCATCGCTGGTCGCCGGGGCGGCGCAGTAGCGGCCCCGGCGAACGACGCGTGCGCAGGAAGTCGGCCGATCCGACGTCCTGCGCACACCACCCCGGCGGCCACCACCCCGGTGGCCAGCACCCCGGCGGCCAGTACTCTGGTGGCCAGTACTCCGGCGGCCGGTACCCCGGTGGCCGGCGCCCCGGCGGTTACCGGACGCCCACGGGCCGGCGGCGGCGGTAGTACGCGAAGGCCAGGGCCAGCACGATCGGGCCCCACAGCATCGCCGGGCCGACGCACACCCGGGCCAGCGCCAGCCACCAGCCGTTCCGGTAGCCGACCTCGTCGACCACACCGGTCCACGCGAGCGGCTGGAGGTCGAACAGCCCCACCAGGACCAGCCCGCCCACCACGGCGGGCCCGGCGGCCGCGAGCGGCGGCACCCGGCGGCCCGCGAGGAACGGCACCCAGCGCGGGAAGACCTCGCCCCACCCCGCGACCAGACCGAGGGTCAGCAGGCAGAGCGCCTCGGTGAGCACGCTCAGCCCGACCACGTAGCCCGGCGCCCACCAGGGCATCGGCGGCCGTCTCGGGTCGATCGTGCCCATCTCGAAGCCGGCCGCGAAGGGGAGCCGCCACAGACAGTGCGGCAGCACGACGAACGGGAGGGCCTTCGCCAGCCACAAGGCCCAACGCTGCACGGGTCGTTCGGTGTCGCCCAGGGGAATCGTGATCGCCATGGCTCCACTCTCGCGGCGCCCCCGGGCCCGGACGTCGTCCACCCGGCCGAACCCGGCCGGACCCCCTCCCCCACGAGAGCTATCCGGCGTCCGCCAGGAGGCAGACGTACGAACGATCCGCGCGCGACGGATGCGGCTGCTCCACGCGCGTGGTGACGGTGAATCCGTCGAGCGTGAGCAGCTCGACGAGCCGCGGGACGGGCACCAGATGGGACTCGTACGACACCGGGTGCCCGTACCCCTCGGCCGGCCGCAGATGGACGTCCCCCACGTGGCCGCCGAGCAGCAGCCGACCCCCGGGGCGGAGCACGCGCCGGAACTCGCGGAACAGCGCGGGCAGTTGTGCGGGCGGCGTGTGATGGACGGAGTACCAGGCCAGGATGCCGCCGAGACCGCCGTCCGCGGCCTCCAGCGCTCCCATCGAGCCCCGCACGAACCGGAGTCCGGGGTGCGCGAGCCGGGCGAGCCGGACCATCTCGTCCGACACGTCCACCCCGAACACGTCGAGCCCGAGCCCGGCCAGGTACGCCGCCACCCGCCCGGGCCCGCACCCCAGATCCGCCACCGGCCCACCGCCCGAGGACCGGACGAGCTCGGCGAAGGCGGCCAGCATCGCGCGCGAGACCGGGTCCAACTCCTCGGGCGGGATGACGAGTCGGACGTAGTCGGTGGCGACGGCGTTGTAGGACGCGCGGACGGCGGCGAGGTGGGCGGGTTCGGTCATGCGCCCGATCCTGCCGCGCGACAGCCGACAGGAGAAAGCACAAGTCCAGGCCGGACCGTTTCGGTTCGAGCGTGCTGGGGCCGGACGGCCGGCTGACGGGCGCTCACTGCACGGTCAGGTACCGCTGCTCGCTCGATCCGCTGACGCAGACCAACGCGCCGCAGTTGGAACCGTTCGAGGTGAAGACGCTCCACAGGTACGTGCCCGGGCTCGTCGGGACCCAGGTGTACGACGTCGCGGCCTGCCACGGGAGGTTCTGCCACGTGCCGTTCGGGAGGAGCAGGTCCACCTGGGAGCTGGTGCCGGATGCCGCCCAGGACAGCTGGACGGGCTGCCCGGCACGGACCACCGCCCGGGAGGCGGGGAACACCAGGATCGGCGCGGAGGGGACGTGCGCCAGCTGGTTCACCGAGCTGCCGCCCGGGGGCTTGACGTACAGGTAGCGGACGCCGCTCATGCCGCTGGCGGCCTTCTGGGAGGCGCTGGTCGCGCTGTCCACGGCCCACTGGTAGAGGCCCGGAGTGGTCGGCGTGAAGGTGCAGTCGGCGGAGGTCAACGAGCCGGAGACGCGCCACTGGCCGTCGCCGGCCTTGGTGAGGACCCTGGTCACCGCACCGGTCTTGGTCCAGCTGAGGGTGACCGGGACGCCTTGTTCGACGGTGGCGTTGTCGGCCGGGACGGCGAGGGCCGGGATGCCCGGCAGGTCGGCCGGCGGGCTCGGGGGGCCCGTCGTCTCGGCCGGGCCCGGGCCTCCCGCGTTGCCGTTGACCCCGCCGTTGACGCAGTCGGGCGGCCTGCCGTCGTCGGTCGCGACGACGAAGCCGTTGCCGAGGTCGTGCGTGTCGCGCGTGTCGGGGGTGTCGCGCTGGAGGTACAGCGGCACGGCGACGGCCGCGGCGACGAGCGCGAGGACCGCGGGGAGCAGCAGCCACGGCCTGGCCCGGCGTCGACCCCCGCCGGGCGGTGGCACGTTGGAGAACACGGTCGGCGTCCGGCCGACCGCGGGCGGCGGCACGGGCGGGGCGGTGACGGGCGGTGCGGCGAGCGGCGGAGCCGCGGGCGGCGGCGGGGCGGCCGCCGGCTCCACCCACGGCGTGTCCGGGACGGCGGGCCGCGCCCGCAGCGGTTCCGGCAGCCACGAACCGCTCGCCCCGCCGTACTCGGGCGGCCCGAGTACGGCGACGAGCTGGGCGGGGGCCGGCCGGCCGACCGGGTGGCGGGCCAGGCAGGAGGCGACGACGGGCCGCAGCTGCTCGGGCACGCCGGACAGGTCGGGCTCGCTGTGCATGATCCGGTAGAGCAGGACCTGCGGGTCCCCGGTGCCCCAGGGCGAGCAGCCGGCCGCGTGGCAGAGCACCCGGCCGAGCGCGAACACGTCGGCGGCGGGGCCGACCACGCCGCCCGCGATCTGCTCGGGGGCCATGTAGCCGGGCGTGCCGAGCACGACCTGGGTGCGGGTGATGGAGGCGCCGTCCAGGGCCCGGGCGATGCCGAAGTCGATGACCCGCGGGCCGTCCTCGCTCAGCAGGACGTTGGAGGGCTTGAGGTCCCGGTGCACCAGGCCGGCCCGGTGGATCGCCTCCAGCGCCTCGGCCAGGCCGGCGCCGAGCACCCGCAGCGCCGGTTCGGGCAGTGGTCCGTGCGCGGCGACGGCCGCCTCCAGGGAGGGCCCGGCGATGTGCGCGGTGACCAGCCACGGCGGGTCACCGTCCGGGTCGGCGTCGACGACCTGCGCGGTGTGGAAGCCGCCGACCCGCCGGACGGCTTCCAGTTCGCGGGTGAAGCGGCGGCGGAACTCCGGGTCCGTCGCCAGGTCCCAGTGGACGCACTTCACCGCGACCAGCCGTCCGCCCGGGGACCGCCCCAGGTAGACGACCCCCATCCCGCCACTGCCGAGCCGGGCCAGCAGCCGGTACCGGCCGCCGACCGTCGTCGGATCGGTGGGTCTCAAGGCCTCCACGTCCACCCCCGGCGTGTCCGCACGTTCGTCCGATTGATCGTCAACT
The DNA here is from genome assembly GCF_042733235.1 of Kitasatospora sp. NPDC059722. NCBI lineage: Bacteria > Bacillati > Actinomycetota > Actinomycetes > Kitasatosporales > Streptomycetaceae > Kitasatospora > Kitasatospora sp. NPDC059722. The sequence continues at coordinate 9,884 of NZ_JBHWGD010000039.1, read as the reverse complement.
CCCCTACGGTGCACCCGCATCATGGCAGGTGTCACTCGTATGGAAAAGCTGTCACCGTTCCGTGAAGAAGATCGGCCGGGCGGCGCGGGGGCCTCAGTGCGGGATCGCCGCGATCAGCTCGTGGGCGCCCTGCCGCTTGAGGGCCAGGGCCGTCGAGGTGCCGAGGTCCTCGGGGGTGAGCGCGCCGGCCCACTCGTGGGCGTCCAGCACCTGCTTGCCGTCCGGGCTGAAGACCCGTCCGCGCATCGACAGGCGGCCGTCCGGCTCGGCGTGCGCGTAGCCGGCGATCGGGCTGTTGCAGTGGCCCTGGAGGACGTGCAGGAACATCCGCTCGGCGGTGGCCTCGCGCCAGGTGTCGTGATGGCCGAGCGCGGCGACCGCGGCGATCGTGGCCTCGTCGTCCTCGCGGCACTGCAGGACGAGGATGCCCGCGCCGATCGGCGGGCACATCGCGTCGACGCCGAGGACCTCGGTGACGCGCGCCGACTCGCCGATCCGCTCCAGCCCGGAGACGGCCAGCAGCAGCGCGTCCGCCTCGCCCGCGGCGAGCTTGGCGAGCCGGCTGTTGGCGTTGCCGCGGATCGGCACGCACACCAGGTGCGGGTGGGAGGCGGCGAGCTGGGCGACCCGGCGGACGGAGGAGGTGCCGATCCGGGTGCCGGGCGGCAGCTCGTCGAGGGTCAGGCCGCCGGGGTGGACGAGGGCGTCGCGGATGTCGTCGCGGCGCAGGTAGGCGGCGAAGACGGTGCCGGCGGGCAGCGGGCGGTCGGCGGGCACGTCCTTGAGGCAGTGCACGGCGACGTCGGCCTCCCCGGCGAGCAGCGCGGCGTCCACCTCCTTGGTGAACGCGCCCTTGCCGCCGAGCCGGGCGAGGTCGCCCGTCCACCGGTCGCCGGAGGTGGTCACCGGCACCACCTCGGTGCGCAACCCCGGGTGCGCGACGGCGAGTTCGGCGCGGACGCGCTCGACCTGGGCGAGTGCCATGGGCGAGGAGCGGGAGACGATGCGGATCAGCTCAGCGGTGGCCATGGCGCGATGATAGGCGCCCGCGCGCGACCTCGGTGACGGCGTCTCAAGTGCCGCAATCCGGAGGAAGCCCGCGGGCGCCCGGTCCCCGCCCCTACTCGTTGTGGAGCACCTCGGCGATGTCCCTACTCGTTGTGGAGCACCTCGGCGATCGGCAGCCGGGCCGCCGCACGGGCCGGGACGAGCGCGCCGAGGACGGCGATCGCGACGCCCGCCAGGGCGAGGCCGGCCAGCAGCGGGGCGCCCCAGACGTCGATCGTCCGCTCGGGGAAGTCGATGAGCCGGACGTTCTCCACGATCAGCCGGTGCACCAGGATCCCGACCGGGATGCCGATGATCCCGCTGGCCACGCCCTGCCAGGCCACCGAGGTGACCGTCATGGCGACGACCTGCCGGGGCGTCATGCCGATCGACTTCAGCGTGCCGAGGTCGCGGCGGCGTTCGCGGATGGTGAGCAGCAGGGTGTTGAAGACGCCGAGCGCGGCGACGACGGACAGCAGGACGGTGAACGTCGTGCTGAAGGTCCGGATCGCGACGATGCCCCCGTCCGATCCCGCCGCGTAGACCGAGGGCGAGAGGCTCGGGTCGGCGGCCGTGACCGCCTTCAGGTACGCCTCGGCGTCGGTGCCGTCGGCGAGCCGCACGTCGTACTCGACCACGTGCGGGTCGGGGGTGAGCAGGGCCCTGGTGGCGTCGTTGGAGGAGATCGCGTTGGCGTTGCCCTCGTTCTCCTCGCCGACGATGGTGACGGTGGTCCGTGCGCCGTCCAGGACCAGGGTGAGCCGGTCGCCGAGCTTGACCCCGTGCTGGTCGAGGAAGCCCGGACCGGCCTCGATCTCGTTCGGCCCGGTCGCCGGGCGGCCCTCGACCGCCTGGAGCCGCCGCTGGTCGACCGCGTCGTCGCCGCCGTAGAAGTCGGCGAAGACGAGCTGGGGCTGGCCGAGGACGCCGAGCCGGACCAGCCCGCGGACGGAGACCCGCTCGGCGCCGGGGGTGGCGCGGAGCATCGCCTCGGTCTGCTCGGGGGTCAGCCGGGGCTCGGTCCCGCTGCCGGAGAAGCCGGCGGTCGCCACGACGACGTGGGTCTTGCGGTCGGGCGTGGGCAGGGTCCTGGCCAGGGTGCTGCTCACCCCGGTGGTCACGGTGACGGTGACCACGCCGAGCACGATCGCCGCCATGGTCAGCGCGGTGCGGGCGGGGCGGGCGAAGGGCTGGCCGAGGCCGAGGCTGACGGCGCGCGGCAGCCGGGTGCCGCTCAGCCACCGCTGGATCCCGAGCCCGCGGCCGTTGCGCGGCGCGCTGCCGGCCGAGATCGCCTGGGCGGCGGACAGCCGGTGGGCGCGCGAGGCGGGCACGAGGGCGGCGAGGGCGACCAGCAGCGGGACGCCGATCACGGTGGCGGCGGGCAGCCACCCGGCCGGCTCGATCACCGCGGTGCCGGTCGAGATCCCGCTGAAGGCGGCCCGGAGGATCGGGTACGACGCCGCCCAGCCCGCCGCCGTGCCGAGGACGGTGCCGACGACCGCGGGCACCGAGACCATGGTCAGGTAGACCACCACCACCTGGCGCGGGGTGAACCCGATCGACTTCAGCACGCCGATGTGCCGGTAGCCGGAGACCACCGCGCCGCTCACCACGTTGCCGACGATCAGCGCGGCGACGACCAGGCCGAGCACGCCGAAGACCGTCATCAGCGGCAGGTAGGCGTCGGCGCCCACCGAGAAGGCCCGCTTGAGCACCAGGTAGGACTGCGCGCTGGCGACGGCGTCCTTCGGCAGGCCCTCGGTGGCACCGGCGAGCGAAGCGGTGAGCTGCTGCTCGGTGGCCGCGTCGGTGAAGCGGTAGAGCATCTGCCGCCCGGTGGGGTGCAGGGCGGCCGCCTGTTCGGGGGTGACCCAGCCGCCGGCGGACTGGCTCATGCCGGTCGCGAAGCCGACGACGGTGAGCTTCAGCCCGGTGCTGGTGGTGAGCGGCGTGCCGACGTACTTCGCCGCGGCGCCCCCGGCCGGGTTGTTCACCACCACCTCGCCGGGTGCGTCGGCCCAGCGGCCGGCCAGCAGTCGCACCCGGTCCACCGGGCCGGCCCGGTCGGCCCGGCCGACCAGGGTCAGCGGGCCCCGCGCGTGGCCGATCCACTCGGTGGGGATTTCCACCACGGCCTGGTCGAAGGGCCCGGCGGCCGCCTCGACGCCCGGCCGGTGGGCGGTGGCGGCCAGTTGCTCCGGCGAGGCCTCGGCCGGGTCGAAGAGGGCGGTGACGTGCGCGCCGCGCTCGGCCTCGAAGGCGGTGTCGAACGGCGCCCGGGCGGCGCTGATCACCGCGAGGGCGAGCAGCACGGTCGCGGTGGAGCAGAAGACGACCAGGCCGATCACGACGGTCTGCACCCGGCGGCGCTTCACCGCCGCCCGGGAGGCCCGCCACACGGCTCCACTCATGCGCCCACCCCGCTCCGCTCGGCAGCCGATGACCGGCGCACGCACCTCATGTCCGTTCGCTCGCTCTGCTCGTTCACGACGACGCCTCCAGCGAGCGCTCCCGCGCCACCCGGCCGTCCGCCATCTCCACCAGCCGACTGGCGCAGCGCGCGGCCAGGTCGGGGTCGTGGGTGACGATCAGCAGGGTCTGCCCGATCTGGTTGAGGTCGATCAGCAGGTCCATCACCTGCTCGCCCGAGCGGCTGTCCAGGGCGCCGGTCGGCTCGTCCGCGAGCAGCAGCGCCGGGCGGTTCATCAGGGCCCGGGCGACGGCGACGCGCTGGCGCTCGCCGCCGCTGAGGGTGGCCGGGTAGGTGTCCTTGCGGTGGGCGACGCCGAGTTCGTCGAGCAGTTCCAGGGCCCGGCGGCGCGCCTGCTTGGCGGTGGTGCCGGTCAACTGGGCGGCGAGGGCGACGTTGTCGAGGGCCGGCAGGTCGTCGATGAGGTTGAAGAACTGGAAGATCATGCCGACGTGGCGGCGCCGGAACAGCGCGAGTCCGGTCTCGTCCAGCCGCCCGAGGTCCTGGCCGTGCACCCGGACAGTGCCCGAGGTCGGCCGGTCCAGGCCGGCGACCATGTTCAGCAGGGTGGACTTGCCGCAGCCCGAGGGGCCCATCACGGCCACCGCCTCGCCCGGCCGGATCGTCAGGTCGACCCCGTCCAGGGCCCGCGCGTCGCCGAACTCCTTGTGCACCCCGGACAGCTCGACGACGGCCTGCGCGCCGCCGGGTCCGGACGTCCCGTCGTGAACGTTTCTCATGGACGACGACGGTAGGCGGGCGGCCCGGGCACCGCGTCCCACCTGGGGTGTAACCGTCGGGGGCGGTAGTACCGGGGATGTACGGGACCGGCACCCCCGGATGATGCGGATCACGCCCCGGGCTGGGAAGCTGGCGGTGTGTGGGGAACGGGGTGGCAGTGGGCGGCGCTCGCCGCGGCGGGCGGATCGGCCGGCGCGGCCGGCTGGCTGGGCGTGGCGCTCGCGCGGGCGCGGCGGCTGCACCGGGCGGCGGTCGGGGAGCGCGGCTGGCTGCTGGAGCGCGAGCGGGAGAGCGCCGCGCGGACCGCGGTCGACGCCGAACGGGCGCGCATCGCCGCCGAGTTGCACGACATCGTCAGCCACAACGTGAGCGTGATGGTGGTGCAGGCGGGCGCCGCGCGCGAGGTCCTCGCCACCATGCCCGAGGAGGCCGCCGCCGCGATGGCCGCCGTGGAGGCCGCCGGCCGCGACACCATGACCGAACTGCGCCACCTGCTCGGCCTGCTCGCCCCGGCGGCGGACGGCTCCGAGGAGGAGGACCCGGACGGCTTCGCGCCGCAGCCGAGCCTCGCCCGGCTCGGCCCGCTCATCGACCGCTTCGCCTTCGCCGGCCTGCCGGTGGAGGTCCGCGTCTCCGGCGAGCCGCGCCCGCTGCCCGGGGGCATCGACGTGACGGCGTACCGGATCATCCAGGAGGCGCTCACCAACGCGCTCAAGCACGGGGACGGGGTGACGGCGGACGTGACCGTGCGCTACGCGGACCACTACCTGCGGGTCGAGGTGCTCAACCGCGGGCCCAGCGTGCTCTCCGGCGGCACGGCGCCCGCCAGGGCGGCCGACGGCGCCGGGCGCGGGCTGCTCGGCCTGCGCGAGCGCGTCGCCGTGTACGGCGGGGACTTCGACGCCCGGCGCCGGCTGGGCGGCGGCTTCCGGGTCCGCGCGCGCATCCCGCTGGACCGGCCGTGAGCGCCCCGTCCCCGGAGGAGGCGGTGGCCGGGGGCGCCGAGCGCCGCCCGCGCGTCGTGATCGCCGACGACCAGGAGCTCGTCCGCACCGGCTTCCGCATGATCCTCACCGCGCGCGGCATCGACGTGGTCGCCGAGGCCGCCGACGGCGCCGGGGCGGTGGCCGCCGCCGTCGCGCACCGGCCGGACGTCGCGCTCCTCGACATCCGGATGCCCGGCACGGACGGCCTGGAGGCGGCCCGCCGGATCCTCGCGCTGGTGCCCGGCTGCCGGGTCGTCATGCTGACCACCTTCGACCTCGACCACTACGTGTACGCGGCCCTGGCCGCCGGGGCGAGCGGCTTCCTCCTCAAGGACGTCACCTCCGCCCACCTCGCCGCCGCCGTCCGCCTCGTGGCCACCGGCGACGCCCTCCTCGCGCCCTCCATCACCCGCCGCCTCGTCGAGCGCTTCGCCTCCGGCACGGCCCCCGCCGACGCGGGCGCCGCCACCGTGCACCGGGACCTCGCACCGCTCACGCCCCGCGAGGTGGAGGTGCTCACCCTGATGGGCCGCGGACTGTCCAACGGCGAGCTGGCGCGCGAACTGACGCTCAGCGAATCGACGGTGAAGACGCACGTGGCCCGGATCTTCGCCAAACTCGACCTGCGCGACCGGGCCCAGGCCGTGGTCCTCGCGTACGAGACCGGCCTGGTCACCCCAAGGGGGCGGTGAGCGGGCCGGGTTGCGAACCGTCGCGCTCAACTCCCGTGATTCGCACGAAAATCATCTATCTAACTCGTTCGAGGTAACTGGCTTCCTCCACCACATTTTTGCCAGCCCATGGGGGAACATCTGCATGTCCGCGCCCGGACGGGTCATCCCCCTCCGGGCGGCATCACCCTCAGCCTTTGGATCGGCCCGTGACTACCTCCGCCCCCGTGTGGGACTGCCCCTTCAACCACACCGAAGGCCTGGAGTTCGACCCCCTCCTCAAGCGGCTGCTCGCCGAGGCCCCGGTCGCCCGGATCCGGCTGCCGCACGGCGAGGGCGAGGCCTGGCTGGCCACCCGCTACGAGGACGTCCGGACCGTCACCACCGACCGCCGCTTCAGCCGCGCCGCCGGCATCGGGCGGGACCTCCCCCGCATGACGCCCGCCCCGATCGCCCAGGCCGAGGCGATCAACCTGATGGACCCGCCCGCCCACAACCGGCTGCGCCGCCTCGTCGCCCAGGGCTTCACCAACCGCCAGGTCGAGCGGATGCGGGCGCACACCCAGCGGATCGTCGACGGGTACCTCGACGAGATGGCCGAACACGGCGCCCCCGCCGACCTCGTGCACTTCCTCTCCTCCCGGCTCCCGCTCACCACCATCTGCGAGATGCTCGACATCCCCGAGCAGGACCGCGCCGAACTGCGCGGCCACGCCGTCGCGATGATGGCCATGAGCCCGGACGGCCGCGAGGGCCAGGAGCGCGCCAAGGCCGCGCTGCGCGCCTACTTCACCGAGCTGACCGCCGCCCGCCGCCGCGCCCCCGGCGAGGACCTGATCAGTGCCCTCGCCACCGCCCGCGACGGCGACGAACTGCTGGACGACGACGAGCTCGCCGTCATGGCGATGGTGCTCCTGGTCACCGGCCACGACACCAGCACCTACCAGCTCAGCAACATCACCTACACCCTGCTCACCCACCCCGAGCAGCTCGCCAAGCTCCGCGCCCAGCCCGACCTCCTGCCCCGCGCCCTGGAGGAGCTGCTGCGCTTCATCCCGTTCCGCCAGGGCGTCGGCATCGCCCGGGTCGCCACCGAGGACGTCGAACTGGGCGGGGTGCTCGTCCGGGCCGGCGAGCCGGTGCACGTCTCCTACCTGGCCGCCAACCGCGACCCGGCGTTCTACGAGCGGCCCGACGAGCTCGACCTCGACCGCGGCGCGCCCACCCACATGACCTTCGGGTACGGCCAGCACCACTGCCTCGGCGCCCACCTGGCCCGGATGGAGCTCCAGGTCGCCATCGGCACGCTGCTGCGGCGGTTCCCCGGGCTGCGCCTGGCCGTGCCGCCGGCCGAGCTCGACTGGCGGACGGGCTCCATCTGGCGCTACCCGCGGGTCCTGCCGCTCGCCTGGTGACCCGCCGCGCCACCGCGCCCGTCCGTCCACCGCCACCACCACCGGGCACCGGCCGCCCCGCGCGCCGGGCCCGGCCGCCCGTCGGCCCACCCACGGGCCACCCAGGGGAGACCGCGTACCCATGGCAACACTCTGCCGCCCCGCCATCGCCGTGCCCGAGCACGTCATCACCCTCGACGAGACCCTCGACCTGGCCCGCGCGATGCACGCCGGCCACCCCCAACTCGGCCTCGCGCTACGGCTGATCGAGAACACCGGCGTGCGGACCCGGCACCTGGTCCAGCCCATCGAGCAGACCCTGCGCCACCCCGGCTTCACCGCCCGCAACGCCGTCTACGAGCGGGAGGCCAAGCGCCGCGTCCCCGAGGTGGTCGAAGCGGCCCTGCGCAACGCCCAGTTGGGCGCCCAGGACATCGACCTCCTGATCTACGTGTCGTGCACCGGCTTCATGATGCCGTCGATGACCGCCTGGCTCATCAACACCATGGGCCTGCGCCCGGACACCCGCCAGATGCCGATCGCCCAGCTCGGCTGCGCGGCCGGCGGCGCCGCCGTCAACCGCGCGCACGACTTCTGCCGCGCCTACCCGGGCGCCAACGTGCTCATCGTCGCCTGCGAGTTCTGCTCGCTGTGCTACCAGCCGACCGACCTCGGCGTCGGCTCGCTGCTCTCCAACGGCCTCTTCGGGGACGCCGTCGCCGCCGTGGTGATGCGCGGGCACGGCGGCACCGGGGTGTCGGTCGAGCGCAACGGCTCGCACCTCGTCCCGGACACCGAGAACTGGATCTCCTACGGGGTCAGGGACACCGGCTTCCACTTCCAGCTCGACCGGCGCGTGCCCGGCACGATGGAGATGCTCGCACCCGCCCTGCGCGGCCTGGCCGGCGAGCACGGCTGGGACGTGTCGGGGCTCGGCTTCTACATCGTCCACGCCGGGGGCCCGCGCATCCTCGACGACCTGTGCCACTTCCTCAACCTCGAACCGGCGATGTTCCGTTACAGCCGGGCCACGCTGACCGAGCGCGGCAACATCGCGAGCGCCGTCGTCTTCGACGCCCTCGCCCGGCTGTTCGCCGACGGCGGCGCGGCCGACGGCACCCACGGGCTGATCGCCGGCTTCGGCCCCGGCATCACCGCCGAGATCTCGCTGGGGAGTTGGGTGTCCGCGCCGCGCGGCGTCGCGCAGCCCCGGCGGCCGCGCGCCATCGCCACCGCCGACCTCTCTCGCGTCCACCCCGGTGTCCCCCGCCGTTTCCCGGCCGGCACTACGATCACCGAATGACCGATACCACGGACCGCACCGACACCGCCCCCTCCGCCAGAGCCGCCGAACTCGCCGCGCTCTTCCCCGCGTTGCACGCGCCGCAGTACTGGGCCTGGGGGAGGTACGACGCGCAGTTCTCGACCGAGCTGCCGCCGGACGGCCTGGTGACCAACATCCACCTGGTGGGCTTCGCGGACGGCGGCGTGGTGCTCTGCCGGGACGACCGGGACCACTGGTTCCTGCCCGGCGGCACGCGCGAACAGGACGAGACCGTCGCCGACTGCCTGCGGCGCGAGCTCAGGGAGGAGGCGGGCGCCCGGCTGCTCGGCGAGCCCGCCTGGCTCGGCGCGCACCGCTGCCGCACGGACGACCCGACGCCCTACCGGCCCTGGCAGCCGCACCCGGAGAAGGCGTGGCTGTGGGGCTGGGCGGAGGTCGCGCTGGACTCCGCGCCGACCAACCCCTCGGACGGCGAGCAGGTCGTCGAGGTCCGCGCACTGCCGGCGGCCGAGGCGCAGCGGCTCCTGGTGGACTCGCACGAGGCCTGGTGGGGCGAGCTGATCGGGCTCGCGGTGGAGCTGCGGCGGCGGGCGGGGCTCGGCTGAGACCGCGTCCCGCAGCGGTATTCCCACCCCGGGCGAAGATCACCGGAACGGCCCAGCAGCAGTGCGCACCGTCCATTTTGCGATGATATGACTCGGCCATGGACACCTCTTCGTTGGCCGCCTCGCTGGCCGTGGACTACCCGGTGCTCAACATCTTCTGGACGATGCTGGAGCTGTTCCTCTGGGTGCTCTGGTTCTTCCTGCTGTTCAAGATCATCACGGACATCTTCCGCAGCCACGACCTGAGCGGCTGGGGCAAGGCCGGCTGGCTGGTCCTGGTGATCATCCTGCCGCTGATCGGCGTGCTCGCCTACCTGATCGCGCGCGGCGAGGGCATGGGGAAACGGGACGTCGCCCAGGCACAGCAGGCCGAGGCAGCCGTCCAGGCGTACATCCGGGACGCGGCCGGGACCTCCGGGGCCCCGGCGGACGGCGCCGGGCGCAGCCACGTCGACGACCTGGCGACGCTGGCGGACCTGAAGGACAAGGGCCTCATCTCCGCCGAGGAGTACCAGCGGGCCAAGGACAAGCTCCTGGTGTGAGCATGCGACCGGCGTGAGCGTGTGACCGGCGTGAGCGGAAACGGCGGAACGGCCGGGGCCGGCGGGGGCGGGGGGGGGGGTGGGCGGCGCCGCCCCCGCCCGCCGGCCGGGGGGCGACAGGGGGCGGCTCTCTCTCGCAG
>NZ_JBHWGD010000038.1:85192-86148 GCF_042733235.1 Kitasatospora sp. NPDC059722 | reverse complement strand
CCCCCCCCCGCCGCCCCCCCCCCCCGCCCCTGGGCGCCGCCCCGCCACCGCGGGGGGCGCACGGGGGCGGCGGGCCGTCCCGCGGGCGCCGTCCCGCGGACGCCGTTTCCGGAAAGGTGGGCCTCGGTGCTTCCCGTCCCAGGTACGTCCCGGCTGCTGCGCGTCGGCATGAGCGCGGCGGCGGTCGGCGTGCTGCTGATGTACAACTCGGTGGACTCCCGGACTGCCGACGAGTCCTCGTCCGCCGAGGCCGCTCCCCCGGTCGCGACCGCGCCGGCCGCCCCCGGCCCGTCGGCACCGGCCGCGGCCGCGGCCGCCAAGCCGGGCCCCACGGCCGCCCCAGCCGCCGCGGGCGCACCGGCGCTGAAGCGGTCCAAGCCGGCCCGGCTGCGGATCCCGCAGATCGCCGTGGACGCCCCCTTCACCGAGCTGACGCTCGGTCCGGCGGGCCAGCTCAACGCCCCGCCGCCGGACGACAAGAACCTGGTCGGCTGGTACAACGGCGGCGTGACCCCGGGCGAGCGCGGCAGCGCCGTCGTCGCCGGCCACGTCGACACCACCAAGGGCCCGGCGGTGTTCCTGCTGCTGAGCCTGCTGCTGCCGGGCAACAAGGTCGAGGTGGCGCGCGCGGACGGCACCGTCGCGGTGTTCTCGGTGGACTCCGTCGAGACCTTCGCCAAGAACGCCTTCCCCGACCAGAAGGTGTACGGGAAGACGCCGGACGCGCAGCTGCGGCTGATCACGTGCGGCGGCGTGTACGACAAGAAGCGGCGGGACTACCTCGACAACGTGGTCGTGTTCGCACACCTGGAGTCGTCGCACCGGGCCTGAACACCGAACGGGCGCGGGGGGCCCCGGGGGGGGGGGGGGGGGGGGCGGTGGCGGGGGGGGGGGGGGGGGGGGGGGCGCCGCCGGGGGCGGGGGGCGGGCAAGCGGGGCGGGTGGGGGTTTGACAG
>NZ_JBHWGD010000038.1:77574-85182 GCF_042733235.1 Kitasatospora sp. NPDC059722 | reverse complement strand
ACCCCCCCCGAGGGCGTGGCGCCCCCCGCGGGGGCGCGCCCCCCCCGGGCGCCCCCGCCGCCGGCGCGGGCCCCCCGGGGGGGGGGGGCCCCCGGGCCCGTTTCGCGCGGTGGGCGGCGCGGTGGGCGGCTCAGCCGCGGACGGTGGCCTCGAAGGCGTGCAGGTAGGGGTTGACCGAGCGGACGTCGGACACCGCCAGACCGGCCTCCTCCATCAGCCGGACGAGGCTGTCCTTGGAGTGCTTGGCGCCGCCGACGTTGAGCAGCAGCATCAGGTCCATCGCGGTGGTGAAGCGCATCGACGGGCTGTCGTCGACGAGGTTCTCGACGACGACGACGCGCGCGCCCGGCCGGGCCACGGCCACGACGTTGCCGAGGGTGCGGCGGGTGCTCTCGTCGTCCCACTCCAGGATGTTCTTGATGATGTAGAGGTCGGCGCGGACGGGGATGTCCTTGCGGCAGTCCCCGGGCACCAGGCGGGCCCGCGCGGAGAACGCGCCGCCGTCCTGGAGCCGCGCGTCCGCCCCGGCCACCACCTTGGGCAGGTCGAGCAGGGTGCCGTGCAGCGCCGGGTGCTTCTCCAGCAGGCTGGCGAGCACGTGGCCCTGGCCGCCGCCGATGTCCGCCACCGAGTCGACGCCGGTGAGGTCCAGGTACTCGGCGAAGTCCCGGGCGGACTGCCGGCTGGAGGTGGTCATCGCCTTGTCGAAGACCTTCGCCGAGTCGTGCGCGTCGCTGTGCAGGTAGTCGAAGAACTCCTTGCCGAACAGCTCGGGGAAGACGTTGCGGCCCGAGCGCACCGCCTCGTCCAGCTTCGGCCAGGCCTCCCAGGTCCACGGCTCGGTGCACCACAGGGAGATGTAGCGCAGCGAGTTGGGGGCGTCCTCGCGCAGCAGGCGGGACATCTCGGTGTGCTCGAAGCGCTCCTCGCCGGGCACGGTGGCCGCGGTGGTCGCGCCGGGCTCGCCGGTCGCGGTCGTCGCGCCGGTCGCGGTCGTCGCGGTGGTCTCGGCGAAGATGCCGTAGCAGGTGAGCGCGCGCAGCAGGCGGCGCAGCGGGCGGGGTTCGGTGTCGAGCGCGGCGGCGAGCTCGGTGACGGTCATCGGGGTGTCGCCGAGCGCGTCGGCGACGCCGAGCCGGGCGGCGGCCCGGACGGCCGCGGCGCAGGCGGCGCCGAAGACGAGCTCGCGCAGGCGCATCGCGGCCTGGGGGCTGGTGTGGGCGGGTGCGGTGGTCATGGGTGGTCCTTACGGGTGGAAGCGGCGGTGTCAGCAGCGGCCGGAGGGCTCGGAGACGGCGCAGGTGTTGCGGGCGAAGGTGTTGCCGGTGCCGGTGTCGCGGTCGGCGAGGTCCGCGGGGCCGTTGCCGCTCAGCGTGTTGCCGGTGACGGTCGCACGGGTGTTGGGGATGCCGACGACGCTCTTGAACAGGACGATGCCGCCGGAGAAGTCCGTGCGGCCGGCGTTGTCGTGGACCTCGTTGTCGGTGACCCGGGTGTCCTCGGTGCCGGTGAGCACGATGCCGGCGCCCTGGATGGCACCGAGGCGGGGATTGGCGGGGCAGAACTTGTTGTTGGCGACCACCCGGTTCTTCCTGACGTCGAGGTCCCCGGCCCGGGGCACGCCCTCGTCGCCGACCACGAAGACCCCGCTGCAGTTGCCGCTGATCTCGTTGCCCTGGACGGTCAGCACGCGCAGCCGGCGGACGGTGACGCCGACCCGGTTGCCGGAGAGCTCGTTGCCCTCGACGCGGGTGCCCCCGGTATCGGGCGCGCCGCCCTCGCGGTAGGCGTAGTTGGCGAGGAAGACGCCGGACTGGCCGTTGTCGGTCGCGCGGTTGCCGAGGATGACGGCCCTGGTGGAGATCTCCTGGCTGATGCCCTGCTGGCCGTTGTCGTGGACGTAGGTGGCGCGGACGGTCAGGCCGGTGGTGCCGCTGGCGTCGATGCCGTTCTTGGCGAAGCCGGTGACGGCGAGGGCCTCGATGGTGACGTCGAGCAGCGGGGCCGCCTCGGTGCCGTCCACGCAGACGCCGTGGCCGGCGGCGGCGCACGCGTTCTCGGTGCCGTCGCCGCGCACGATCACGCTGGCCGGGCCGGCGCCGCGCAGGGTGAGGCCGGGGGTGGTGATCCGGACGCTGCCGCGGTACGTGCCGGGCAGGACCTGCACGGTGTCGCCGGGCCGGGCGGCGTCGACGGCCTGCTGGATCGATTCGCCCGGGTGGACGAGGAGCAGGGCGCCTCCGTCCGCGTGGGCGGGGGTGACGGCGAGGACGGTGGTCAGGGCGGTGGTCAGGGAGCAGACCGCGGCGGTGGCCGCGGCGAGGTGGTGGACCCGACGCGTGGGCATGTGTGGTGACCTGTTTTCTTCCTCCGCGCAAGGTCCGGGCCGTGGGCGCGGGGCGGTTCTCACGCGGTGTGGGGGGCTCGTGACAGCCGGTGGGGATGACCGAACCGACGCTATGGGCGCCCGGGTGGGCCCGCCACCAGGGCTGGGCTGCGGGACTGACGGGGCGTCGGCCGGGCGGGCGAACGCCGTCCCCGGGGTGGACGGGGCCCGTTTTCGGGACACGCCCGGCCGCGTGGCATGCTCGGGGCCGTGAACAGCACCGCTCTCGTACCGCCCGCCGCCACCGCCCGCAACCCGATCGGCGCCCACGTGCCGGTCGCCGCCCGCGGGCTGGCCGGGACCGGCCTCGCGTACGCGCGGCGGGTCGGCGCCGAGACGGTCCAGGTGTTCGTGGCCAACCCGCGCGGCTGGGCCACGCCCCCGGGCAACCCCGCGCAGGACGAGGAGTTCCGCGCCGCCTGCGCCGAGCAGGGCGTCCCGGCCTGGGTGCACGCGCCCTACCTGATCAACTTCGGCTCGGACAACCCCGCGACGAGGGAGCGCTCCGCCGTCTCGCTGCGCCACTCGCTGCTGCGCGGCCACGCGATCGGCGCCCTCGGCGTCGTCCTGCACACCGGCTCCGCCGTCGGCACCGCGCCCGGCGGCGGATCCCGCCGGGCCGAGGCGATGGCCCAGGTGCGGGCGGACGTCCGGCCGCTGCTGGACGAGCTCGACGCGCTCGGCGACGACGCGCCCTGGCTGCTCCTGGAGCCGACGGCCGGTCAGGGCAGCTCGCTCTGCTCCCGCTTGGAGGACCTGGCCGAGTACGTCGAGGCGCTGGAGGGCCACCCGAAGGTCGGCGTCTGCCTCGACACCTGCCACGCCTTCGCGGCCGGGCACGACCTCGCCGCGCCGGGCGGCGTCACCGCGGCGCTGGACGCGCTGGTCGCGGCCGCCGGTCCCGGCCGGCTGCGGCTGATCCACGCCAACGACTCCGAGGACGTCGTCGGCGCGCGCAAGGACCGGCACGCCAACATCGGTGCGGGAATGATCGGCGCGGAGCCGTTCCGCGAGCTGTTCGAGCACCCGGCGACGGCCGGCGTGCCGCTGGTCGTCGAGACGCCCGACCGCAAGCACGGCGGGGACGGCACCGGGCACGCGATGGACATCACGGCCCTCAAGGAACTGCGCGAGCGGGCCGCCGTCCGCGTGTAGCCGACCCGGGTGTGGCCGCCGTCCGGGCGTGGCCGACTCGGGTCTGGTCGACCCGGGTGCCGTAGCGGGGCCCCGCTCGGGCTGCCGGTCCGTACCGGCGGTGCGAGGCTGGATCGACATCACCGCCACCGGCCCCTGGGGGTCCCGCCATGACCGCGTCCCGACCGACCGCGCGGACCGCCGCGACGACGATCGCGACCCGGCTCGCCGCGCTGCCGTGCGGCCGCCGCGGCAAGTGGGTGGTGCTGGCGGTCTGGCTGATCCTGCTGGTCGCCACCGGCCCGCTGGCCGGGAAGCTCATGGGCGCCGAGGACAACCAGGCGTCCAGCTGGCTGCCCGGCAACGCCGAGTCGACGAAGGTGCTGAACGAGCAGCGCGCCTTCCAGCCGATCGAGACCGCCCAGGCCGTCGTCGTCTACGACCGCCCCGGCGGCCTCACTCCCGCCGACCGCGCCCAGGGTGCGCGGGACGCGGTCACGTTCGCGACCGCCCCGCACGTCCTCGGGCCGGTCGTCGGACCGGTGGTCTCCGGCGACGGACAGGCCATGCAGACGATCGTCCCGATCGACGTCGGCACCAACGGCTGGAACGACCTGCGCCCCGCCGTCGACAGCCTGCGCGCCACCGCCGCCGCCGACAGCCACGGCATGACCACCCACGTCACCGGCCCGGCCGGGGTCGGCGCCGACCAGGCCAAGGCGTTCGCCGGCATCGACAGCTCCCTGCTCGCCGCCACCGTCAGCGTCGTGATCATCCTGCTGCTGCTCACCTACCGCAGCCCGGTGCTCTGGACCCTCCCGCTGATCTCCGCCGCCGGCGCGCTCGTCGTCTCCGAGGCCGTCATCTACCTGCTGGCCAAGCACGCCGGACTCACCGTCAACGCGCAGAGCGCCGGCATCCTGGTCGTCCTCGTCCTCGGCGCGGGCACCGACTACGCCCTCCTGCTCACCGCCCGCTACCGCGAGGAGCTGCGCCGCCACGAGGACCGCCACGAGGCGATGGCGTTCGCCCTGCACCGGGCCGGGCCCGCCATCCTGGCGTCCTCGGCGACGGTCGTCGCGTCGATGCTGTGCCTGCTGATCGCCGAGATGAACTCCACCCGCGGCCTCGGACCGGTGTGCGCCATCGGGGTGCTGGTCGCGCTGACGGCCATGCTCACGCTGCTGCCCGCACTGCTGGTGATCATGGGACGGTGGGTGTTCTGGCCGGTCAAGCCCGCCTACGGCACGGCCGAGCCGACGAAGACGGGCCGCTGGGCGCACATCGGCGCGTGGATCGCCCGCCGCCCGCGCAAGGTCTGGGTCGGGACGGCGCTCGCCCTCGCGGCCTGCTGCGCGGGGCTGGTGTCCCTCAACGCCAACGGGCTCGGCACGGCCGCCTCGTTCACCGGCACACCGGACTCCGTCGTCGGCCAGCAGGTGCTGGAGCAGCACTTCCCGGGCGGCACGGGCTCACCCCTCACCGTCATCTCGACGGCGGCGGACGCCGGCGCCGTACGGGCCGCCGCGCAGTCGACGCCCGGCGTCGCCGGGACGTCCGTGCCCGTGACGCACGCCGGGCAGGCCCTCTTCCAGGCCACGCTCACGGACCCGCCGGACAGCCAGGCGGCGAAGGACACCGTGGACCGGGTCCGCACCGCCGTCCACGCCGTCCCGGGCGCCGACGCCAAGGTCGGCGGCAACACCGCGGTGATCCTCGACGCCGGGCGGGCCGCCGGCAACGACAACCGGGCGATCATCCCGCTCGTCCTCGGCGTCGTCCTGGTGATCCTGGCGCTGCTGCTGCGGGCCGTCACCGCGCCGCTCGTGCTGATCGCGACCGTCGTGCTCTCGTACGCGGCGGCGCTGGGCATCAGCGTGCTCTTCTTCGAGCACGTCTTCGGGTTCCAGGGCGAGGACAACGCGTTCCCGCTGTTCGTCTTCGTCTTCCTGGTCGCCCTGGGCATCGACTACAACATCTTCCTGATGACGCGCGTCCGCGAGGAGTCCGCCCACCGCGGCACCCGCCAGGGGGCGGTCGCGGGCCTCGCCGCCACCGGCGGCGTCATCACGTCGGCGGGGCTGATCCTCGCCAGCACCTTCGCCGTGCTCGGCACCCTGCCCGTCGTGGGCCTGGCCGAGATCGGCTTCGCCGTCGCGCTCGGCGTGCTCATCGACACCCTGGTGGTGCGGTCGGTGCTGGTCACCGCGCTCACCGTCGACCTCGGCCGGCACATCTGGTGGCCGAGCCCGCTCTCCCGGCCGGCCGACGTCCGGCAGATGGAGCCGAGCGGACACGCGTGAGCCCGGGGAGCGCCGAACACTCCCCGGGCCCACGGCCGGATCAGCTGGATCAGCAGTCCCCGATGCAGGCGTCCTCGCTGTGCTCGTGGACGTTGAGCCAGTTGGCGTGCGGGCCGAAGAGGCCGACGCCGGCCGAACCCGACTCCAGGCTCTGGCCGGACGACGAGTCCGACGCGTGCCAGTGCGCCATCGCCGGCGCCGGCGCCGCGAAGGCGGCGGCACCCGTCACGGCCGCGATCACGGCGAACTTGCGGATGTTTCCACGAAGCGACATCAGATGTCCTTTGGGTGGTCTCTGGTCTCTGGCATGAAGGCGCGCCCGGGGCCGGCCACACGCACACCCGGCCGCCCCGCGGGCACCAGCACAGATTTGCACACGAACCCGCACGAACCCGCCCACGCCGCAACCCCGCTGAGACAACCGGGTGACCGATCTCCCTCGCCCGGGTGAAGGCGGACCGCCGGGCCTCACCCGAACGGCCGTCAGTGTTGCCGGGTGGACGCGAGGGAGAAGTCGGCGAACTCGACGTGCTGCGCGCTCGCCGGGCCCCACGTGGTGTCGTGGCCGCCGTAGAAGGTGGAGAAGAGCACGCCGGAGAACGGGATCCCGGCAATGCCCTTGGCCACGCCCGGCGCCGCGTACACCTGCTCGGCGTCGTACCACACGGTGACGTCACCGGTGCCGCGGTCCACCAGCTGCTCGACGGTGTGCCACCGGCCGTCCGCCTGGAAGCGCCAGTCGCCCAGGCCCTCGTCGACGCCGTAACCCGTCGGGCCGGCACTGGTCGGCGTGTAGAGGTAGACCTCGCCGTTGTCCGGCACGCCCTTGGCGCCGCGCCACATGTACCGCGTCGACCACCCGTCACCGTGGTTCCCGCCCGACTCCGCGCCGATCCGGCCGCCGTAGAGCCCGGGCAGCTTGCCGGCCTTGCCCCAGTCGCGCCCGACGGGGAACTTGACGGCGTACCGGAGGTCGAGGGTCGTCCCGTCGGCGAGGCCGGACAGGCCGAGCGCGTCGAGGCTGGTGTAGAACTGCCCGCCCCCGGGATTCGGGCAGTCGGCGCACTGGTTCGCGGACGAGCCCGCCCCGTACGCGACGTGGAGCGCCGACCCGCCGCCGCCCGGCACCGACGGATCGTCGACGGCACTCAAGTCGGCGCCGCCCCAGGCCCCTTGGTCGGCCACACCCCACGCACGCCGCCACTGGTCCGTCCCGTACCCGCGAAAGTCCCCCTTCCAGGACCCCGCCGCGGCAACGGCGTTCGACGGCGCGGCCGGCTTCGACCGGGCACGGGCCGGCGCGGCGGAGCACCCGGAGACGGCGGCCAGCACAAGGGCGCTCAGAATGACTGCGGCGGTGGTGCGCTTCACGGGACTCCTCGGTCCGGGGATCGGCCAACCGCCCGATCATGCCGGACGGCGCGGCGGCGGGCGCCACTCGGACGGGTCCGGTCGGCGGGCGGGGGGGTGGGGGTTGTGACTACGGTGCGGTGCGAGGGGGTCACCGAGCGAGAGGCGAGTGGGTTTCATGGCCGGCAAGTTCGAGCTGTACACCGACGAGACCGGGATGCACCGGTTCCGGCTCAAGGCGAGCAACGGGTCGATCGTCGTGACGAGCGACCCGCAGGAGAGCCGGGACGACTGCATCCGGAGCATCGAGTCGATCCGCAAGCTCGCGCCGTACGCGGAGCTCAAGGAGGCGGCCGCCGGATAGCGGACCCCCGTGTGCGGGGGGGCGGGGGCAAACGCCCGCCCCCCGTCGTGTTTTACCAAAAAACCGATTGG
>NZ_JBHWGD010000038.1:6724-77564 GCF_042733235.1 Kitasatospora sp. NPDC059722 | reverse complement strand
CCGCGCGGTCCCCGCTGCACCACCCCCAGCGCCCCGCGGCGGGCGGCCCACTGGGGGGGGGCGCCGGTATGGCGCCCCCGGGGGGGGGGGGGGGGGGCCCCCCCCCCCCCCCCGCGTTCGTTTGTACGACAGATCCCTTTGGCCGAATACATGCCGGGCCCGGTCACAACACTGACATGCGCGTCGTCATCGTCACCGAGTCGTTTCCGCCCGAGGTCAACGGAGTCGCCCACAGCGTGCTGCGGACGGCCGAGCATCTGATCCGCCGGGGCCACCACCCCCTTGTCGTCACTCCCGCTCCCGCGCGCGGCGCCGAGTGCCCGCCGCACACGTTCGGCGCCGGCACCGACGCGGCGCAGCTGCCCGTCGTGCGGATACCGTCCGTACCGCTGCCCGGCTACCCGCAGGTGCGGGTGGCGCTGCCGAGCCGGCGGCTGACCGCCGCGATCGCGGCGCACCGGCCGGACGTCGTGCACCTGGCCAGCCCGTTCGTCCTCGGGGCGCGCGGGATGCAGGTCGCGGCCCGGCTCGGGGTGCCCGCCGTCGCCGTCTACCAGACCGACCTCGCCGGGTACGCGCACGCCTACCGGGCGGGGCGCGGGCTCGGGGAGGCGGCCGCCTGGCACCGGATCCGGACCGTCCACCGGGCCGCCGCCCGGACGCTCGCGCCGTCGACGCCCGCCGTCCAGGACCTCACCGCGCACGGGGTGCCCCGGGTGCAGCTGTGGCCGCGCGGGGTGGACTCGGTGCGCTTCCACCCCCGGCACCGCGACGAGGCCCTGCACCGGGCGCTGGCCCCGGGCGGGGAGGTGCTGGTCGGGTACGTGGGCCGGCTGGCGCCCGAGAAGCGGGTCGACCTGCTGGCCGCCGCCTCGGCGCTGCCCGGGGTACGGGTGGTGGTCATCGGGGACGGGCCGTCCGCCCCGGGCCTGAAGGCCTCGATGCCCGGCGCGGTGTTCCTCGGGCGGCGGACCGGCGAGGAACTCGCGCGATGTTTCGCCACGCTGGACGTGTTCGTCCACACCGGCCCGCTGGAGACCTTCTGCCAGACCATCCAGGAGGCGATGGCGAGCGGCGTGCCGGTGGTCGGACCGGCCGCCGGCGGGCCGCTGGACCTCGTCGGCCACCACCGGACGGGCCTGCTCGTGCCGCCCAGGGACGGCGCGGCCGTCGCCCGCGCGGTGGCCGGGCTGGCCGCCGACCCGGAACTGCGGGCCGCGTACGGCCGGGCCGGGCGCGCCGACGTGACCGCCCGCACCTGGGAGGCGGTCGGGGACCTGCTGCTGCGGCACTACGCGGAGGTGCTCGCGGAGCACCGCGGGGTCGCCGTCCCGTCGCCCGCCGCTCCGCCGGTGGTGGACGTGCCGCAGGCCGGGCCGGCCGCCGTCACCGAGGAACTGCCGGCATGAACGGGGGCACGGACGGGGGCACGGACGGGACCACGGACGGGTCGCTGCGGATCGTGCGGCTCGCCAACTTCGTCACCCCGGTGTCGGGCGGGCTGCGGACGGCGCTGCGGCACCTCGGCGCCGGGTACCGCGCGGCCGGGCACCGGCCGGTGCTCGTCGTGCCCGGCGAGCGGCGCTCCGAGGAGGAGACCGAGCAGGGCCTCGTCGTCACGCTGCCCGGGCCGGTGCTGCCGGGCAGCGGCGGCTACCGGCTGCTCACCGACCGCCGGGCGGTGGCCGCCGAGCTCACCAGGCTCTCCCCCGACCGGCTGGAGGTCTCCGACCGCACCACCCTGCGCTGGACCGGCGGCTGGGCCCGGCGGCACGGGGTCCGCTCGGTGATGGTGTCCCACGAGAGCGCCGCCGGGGTGCTCGGCACGTGGGGCGTGCCCGGTCCGCTCGCCGCCCTGGCCGCCGACCGGCTCAACGCGGCGACAGCGCGCGCGTACGACACCGTCGTCTGCACGACCGACTGGGCGGCGGCCGAGTTCCGGCGCCTCGGCGTGCCCAACCTCGCGCGCGCCCCGCTCGGCGTGGACCTGGACACCATGCGCCCCCTGTCGGCCCCCGCGCGGGCGCACGAGCGGGCCAGGTACGCCGACCCGGACCAGCCGCTGCTGGTGCTGTGCTCGCGGCTCTCGCAGGAGAAGCGGCCCGAGCGCGCGATCGAGGCGCTCGCCGAACTGCGGGCCCGGCGGGTGCCCGCGGTGCTGGTGGTCGCGGGCACCGGCCCGCTGCGGGAGCGGCTCGCGGCGCGGGCCGACCGGCTGCGGCTCCCGGTGCGCTTCCTCGGGCACGTGAGCCGCCGGGAGGCGCTGGCCCGGCTGCTGGGCTGCGCGGACGCCGTGCTCGCGCCCGGTCCGGTGGAGACCTTCGGGCTGGCCGCCATGGAGGCGCTCGCGTGCGGGACACCCGTGGTGGCCAGCCGCTCCTCGGCGCTGCCGGGGCTGATCGGTCTCGCGGGCGTGGCCGCCGCCGACACCGGCGAGGGATTCGCCGCCGCGGTGGGGCGGTTGCTGGCGCGGCCGGAGGACGCCCGGCGCGCGGCCGCCCGGGCGCGGGCGGAGCGGTACGCGTGGCCGGCGGCGGTGGCCGCGTTCCTGGCGGCGCACGGGGTGCCCCACTCCGGCGCCGGGAGGCCGGATGCCGGCACCGGGGAGGGGGTCCGCGATGAGCGTGCTCGACACGCGTGAGTGGACGGCGGACGGGCGGCGGCCCGCGGGCGGGCCGGTGCGGTTCGTCGCGCTCGGCGACTCGCTCACCGAGGGTGTCGGCGATCCCGTCGGGGACGGCTGGCGCGGGTGGGCCGCCGTGCTGGCCGGGTCGCTGGCACCGGAGGGGACGGCCGTCGAGTTCACGAACCTCGCCCGGAGCGGCGCCCTGACCGTCGATCTGACGACGAGTCAGCTACCGGCGGCGCTGGAGCGCAGGCCGGAGCTGGCGGCGGTCGTGGTCGGCGGGAACGACACCCTGCGGGCCGGCTTCGACATCCGCCGCACCGCCCTGGAGCTGGACGCCACCCTCGGCGAACTGTCCGGCCACGGCGCCCGGTTGCTCACCGCCTGCCTGCCGGACCCCGGCGCGCTGCTGCGCCTGCCGGCTCCGCTCGCCCGGCCGCTCGCCCGGCGGATGCGGGCGGTCAACACCGTTGTGCACGCCCTCACCGCGCGCCACCACGCCCTGCACCTGCACATCGCCGACCTGCCCTGGTGCGAGGAGCGGCGGCTGCTCAGCGTCGACCGCCTGCACCCCAGTGCCGAGGGACACCGGCTGATCGCCCGCCGCTTCCACGAACTGCTGGCCGCCGACGGCCGCGACCTCGGCCCCGCGCCCGGCGGCGAACCCGCCGAACGCCCGCCCGGCCGGGCCGCCGACGTGTGGTGGATGGCCACCCGGGGTACCCGCTGGGTCGCCGCCCGCAGCACCGACCTCCTCCCGGGGCTCCTGGCCCTCGCGGCGACCGAGGGCCTCGCCCGCCTGCGCGGCGCGACCGGCCGGCACGACGAACAGATGGCCCGGGCGGCGGCCCAGGCCCTGGCCTCCCTGGGCTGAGGGCGCTTCCCCAGGCCGGGGCCTCCCTGGGCCGGGGCCTCCCTGGGCTGAGGGCCGCTTCCCCGGGCCCTGGCCTCCCCGGGCCGGGGCCTCCCTGGGCTGAGGGCGCTTCCCCGGGCCGGGGCGCTCGGGCGTGTCCTTCGGATCGGGCGGCCACTGACGGGTGATCACCGGTGGCGCGCGCGTGGAACCGGGCAGGTATCCGGCGGTGTCGTCCGGAGGGACGTGATCACCGAGCCGGACCGGAGGGAGTGCCGAGTGGAGGCGTCATCGAGGGTGGAGGCATCGCCGACGAGCGGGCGGGAGCTGCTGGCGGCGGCGGGCGTGCTGTTCCCGGACGAGCAGGGGCGGGTGCTGGTGGTGCGGCTGCCGTACGACCGCAAGCACCCGGTGGCGATCCCCGGCGGCGGCTGGGAGCCGACGGACCTCTCGCCGCGTGAGACCGCGCTGCGCGAGATCGCCGAGGAGCTCGGGTTCACGCCCCGGCTCGGGCCGCTGGCCTGCATCGACTGGACGCTCGACGACCACCGTCCGCCGATCGCCGCCCACCTGTACTGGGCGGAGCCGATCGGCTCGGCGCAGGCGGCGGCGATCCGGGCGGACGCGGCGGAGGTCGGCGGCTGGGTCTGGCTGTCGCCGGAGGCGGCGGCGCACGCGCTGCCGCCCAGGCTGTCGCGCCGGGTGACGGCGTGCCTGCGGGCACCCCGCACGGCCGGCCCGCTGGAACTGGAGGACAGTTGGCCGGCCGGCCACTCGCTCGAACACCTCCCGGCCGCGCCGCCGCCGCCCGAGTACACCGGGCCCGCCGGGATCCCCGAGCTCCAGGGCCACGGGGAACCGGACCCGGCACCGCCGC
Organism: Kitasatospora sp. NPDC059722; assembly: GCF_042733235.1. Taxonomy (NCBI): domain Bacteria; kingdom Bacillati; phylum Actinomycetota; class Actinomycetes; order Kitasatosporales; family Streptomycetaceae; genus Kitasatospora; species Kitasatospora sp. NPDC059722. The sequence goes on along the minus strand of NZ_JBHWGD010000038.1, from coordinate 73,208 downwards.
TGGACCGGGCCGCCTTCATCGCCTCCCGCCCCCGGATCCGGGCCAAGGCGCGCACGGTGTTCACCGACGGCGCCGGGCGCGTGCTGCTCGTCCGGCTGAAGCCGTGGGACGGGCCGCGCGGACGGGTGCCGTACTGGACGCTCCCGGGCGGCGGCATCGAGGCGGACCGCGAGCTGCCCCGGGCGGCGGCCCGCCGGGAGGTCCGCGAGGAGCTGGGGTGGGAGGTCGAGCCGGGGCGGCTGCTCGTCCTGGACTGGCTGCCGTCCTCCGCCGCCGATCCGGCGCTCGACCGGGACACCGCCGTCCTCGTCTACGTCTACGACGGCGGCACGGCGACGGACCGGATGCTCGCCGCGATCGCCCTCGCCGAGGACGAGTTGGTGGACTGGCGCCTGTGCGAACCGGCCGAGGCCCGGGCCCTGCTGTCCGCGCCCTCGTGGGACCGGACGGCTGCCGCCCTGGCCGCCCGGGAACGCGGCCGCGGCCCGCTCGAACTGGTCGACGGGCGGCCGGTGGGATAGCAGCCGGGCGGCGGTGTGATCCACACTGGGAGGCATGCAGAACGTGATCGGAGAGGTGCTGGCCGGCCGTCGGGTGGCGTCGGTCAGCGGTGGCGGCCGGCTGGACCTCACGCTGGACGGCCCGGTGACCGTCCGGGTGGCGCACGAGTTCCGGTTCGCGGCGCCGTCCTTCGCCGCGCCCGCCGAGGTGGAGCACTTCTTCCCGGCCCTGACCGTCCGCCCGACGGCGACGCTGCTCGCGCTCGTCGGCCGGACCGTCGGCTCGGCCCGGGTCACCCCGGCCGGCGGCCTGGAGCTGGACTTCACGGGCGGCGGTGCGCTGTCCGTCCCGCCGCACGCGGTGCTGGCGCCGTGGAGCGTGGTGACGCCGGATGGCGAGCTGTGCGCGGCACTGCCGGGCGGCGAGGTCAGCTGGGCGGGGTGAGCCGGGGCGGGGCCGGGCCGGCGGACGGTGATCCGCCGGGCCCGGGGCCCTCGCGTCCGGGTCAGACCTCCATGTCCGCCTCGATCTTGACGAGCTGGTGGCGGGCCATCGCCAGGTTGGCGCGGCCCTTGTCCAGCGCGAGGTAGAGGAACAGGCCCTTGCCGGTGCGGCCGGTGAGCGGGCGGATCAGGTGGTACTGGCTGCTGAGGGTGATCAGGATGTCCTCGATGCCGTCCTGCAGGCCCAGCATGTCCATGGTGCGCATCTTGGCGCGGACCACGTCGGTGTTCCCGGCGGCGGCCACGTTGAGGTCCAGCCCGCCGGGGCCGTCGAGGGTGGCGAGCGCCATGCCGCTGTTGTAGTCGACGAGCGCGGCGCCGATGGCGCCCTCGATGGAGGTCATGGCCTGCTTGAGGGCGCCGGCTGCGTCGGTCATTTCGTGACTCCGTTTCGGTGGTTCGGTGATGGGGTGGTCGAACAGGGGCAGGGGGTCAGGGGCAGGGGGTCAGGGGCAGGGACAGGGGCGGCGGACGGTCGGTCAGCCGGCCTCGCGCGGGTCCTTGGGCACCAGGGCGTCGGTGAGCAGCCCGGCGATCCGCTGGGCCGAGCGGCGGGCCTCCAGGTGCAGGCGGCCGACGTTGACGTCCGGGTGCGCCAGCAGCGTCAGCACGCAGCTGCCGCCGGCCGCGTACGTGGCGACGTAGCCGTGTTCGCCGCGCACGAGGGACTCCCGGAACTCGCCCTGGCCCGTCGTGTCGGCGAGCCGCTGGGCGAGGGAGAGGGAGGCCGCCGTCATCGCGGCGAGGCCGGACGGCTCGGTCCCATGGGTGTCGTGGGCGACCAACAGGCCGTCCACGCTGGCCACCAGACCGCCGGCGAGGTGCGGGATGCGGTGTTTGACGGCGCGGAGCTCGGCGAGCAGCTCGGTCTCCAAGGCGATCAGTTGTCTCCTTCCGACACGCTGCTTGAGCGCCCGCCTCATGGCCGGTACGGCGGGGTCGCGGGCGGAGAGTGGCTCAAAGTCGGGCCTCCAGGAGGGTCAGGACCCGGGTCAGCAGCGCGATGTCCGGGTCGGGCACGGTCAGCGGATGGGCCGCCGCCGGGATCGGCGGGCGGTCGGAACGGGGGGCGGCGCCGGGTGGCGGGGCTCCGCGCTCCGGAGCCCCGGCCGCGTGGGCGCCGAGTGCGTGGGCGCCGGCCGCGTGGACGCCGAGCGGGCGGGGCCCGGGTGCGGTGGATCCGGCACCCGGGACGCTCGTCGCGGCTCCGGCTGCGACGACTCCGGGCACGACGGCTCCGGGCGCCCCGGCGCCGGTGAGGGTGGCGCCGGGGATCCGGCGGTGCAGGCCGCCGGTGCGCGGGACTTCGGGTGCGGATACCGGTTTTGCCGCCGGTGGCGGTGGGAGTGGCGACTGCGCGGGGACGGCCGCGACGACGGGCCCGGGCTCGGGGACCGACACGGGAACGCCTACCGGCGCCGGGCCGGGCACGGCGGCCGGGCCGGGTACGGAGACCGGCCCCGGCACCACCGCCGGAGCGGCGTCGAGCAGCCCCGCCGCGGCCAGCCGACGGACGTCCGCCGTCACGCCGAACCCGGACCGGCCGAGCAGCCGGGCCAGTTCGGCCGGGGTTCTTCGGCCGTCCGCGTGGTCGAGCAGCTCCCGCCGGCGGCGGCCGGGCGGACGGCGGGACGGCCGGCGGGCGGCCTCGGCCGGGCGGACCGGCGCGGTGTCGAGCTGCGCCCAGGGCCAGATGCCGTCCAGCAGGTGCCGACGGCGCTCGGACTCCCGGCAGACCCGTGCCGCGTCGACCGCCGCCACCGGGCCGAGCCAGTGCCGGGCACCGGTCTCGAACCGCCAGAGGCCGCCGCCGGTGTCGGCGAGGACGAAGAAGGCGGCGTCGAACAGGGTTTCCAGGTGGCCGAGTTCGAGCTCCCCGCGGGTGATCCGGCCCTGGTCGACCAGCGCTGCCGCGACGCGGGCCTGCGGGCCGTGCGCCTCGACGAGTTCGCGCCACTCCCCCGGGGCGAGCCGGCCGCAGCCGGTGAGGAGGTCGCCCAGGTCGGGGGCACGGTCGGACTCGGCGTGGGTCACCAGGCCGTCGGTGAGGTAGACACTGCCGAGCGGGCCGCGCAGGGCGCCGGTGGCCTCGCGGGCGGCGAGCAGGCCGACCGCCTCGCCCGGCGTCCGCGGAACCGTCGGTGGCAGCACGGCCGTCGGGGCCGCGTGCGCGCTCACCCGAGCACCAGCTCCTCGGCGAGCGCCTGGAGGCGGTAGCGGGCACCGGCGAGGTTGCCCTCCTCGCGGTCCAGCCACAGGTGCAGGACGAGCCGGCTGTCGAAGACGGTGTCGATGAAGCAGATCAGGTGGTAACTGCGGCCCGCAGTGACGATGATGTCCTGCAGCGGTGCCCGACGGTCCTCCGACGCGGTGAAGGTCTGGCTCTCAACGGCCGCCCGTACCAGGTCGGTTGCCTCGGCCGCCGTGGTCTCGTGCTCGCCGGCCGGGCTCTCGCCCAGGCTGCCGAGCGCGAGCCCGCTGCTCCAGTCGACCAGGCTCGCGGAGCGGGCGCCGGTGATCGCCATCGCTCCGGAGAGGCAGTCGTCGATACCCGGCACACCGGCTCCTTCGTGGGGGGTCGTCCATCGCACGGGGGAATGCTGCGCGGCCGGGCGCGCAGCGCGGCACCGGCCGGACCGCCACGACGAGTGGCGGGTTCGACACGGAAGGCTACTGCCGGATTCCGTATGACGAACATTCCAATGGCATATTCACACCAGTAGCAGTGAGTTCCGGCCATGCTGTGACGGACCATCAACTCTGCGTCGCCATCGAAACCCGCTGGCCGTGGTACCGCGGCCGCCCGCCGCTCACCGGCCACCTGGAACGGGACCTTGGCCGATAGTCGGCCACGCCGGAGGGTTTCGGCCACCGAATGCGATAGAGGAGCCGGACGGCCGGAACGGGCGGAACGGCCGGTGGACGCCGGGAGGCGGCAGCGGGAACGGCCGCAAAAGCGGGTGCGAGCGACAGCGCCGAGGGACGGCTCGGGGGGGGTAGCTCAGGGGGGTAGCTCAGGGCGACCCGGGGACGATCCGGGGACGGTCCAGAGGCGGGCCGGGAACGGCCAGGGAACGGCGAAGGGGCCCGTTCCGCTGGACGGAACGAGCCCCTTCGGGTGGAGCGCCAGGCCCGGGTCGCACGGACTCTCCCCACTGAAAGTGGGACGTGCTCTGGTAGCACCGCTGACGCCTGTCCGGGAGGTCATTTCCTCCCGACGAGAAGAACAGTAGCAGGTCAGCGCCCCTGTTCAGAAATCACGTCAGGGGCGCCGGGGGCCGCGGGGCCGGTCCGGGCGGACAGCCCGGCCGCCTCCGCCAGCAGCCGGTAGGACTCCGTCATCGCGGCCCGGTCGAAGGTGCTCGTGGTGACCAGGAACTCGTCGGCGCCCGCGCGGGCCACCAGCGCGGCCACCTCGGCGGCGGCCTGCGCCGGGGTGCCGGCGATGTGGCCCGTGAGCGACTGCTCGTACGCGGCCCGCTCGCGCGCCGTCATCGACCGGGTGAGGACCTCGGCGGCCGGGGCGAGCGGTGGAAACTCGCCGTGCGTCCGGGAGTACGCGCCCGACCAGGCCTCGGGGACGAGCAGTTCGTGCGCCCGCTCGACCGTGTCGGCCACCGCGACGGTGCCGGAGACCACCACGTACGGCTCGGCGGCGTGCGCGGAGGGGCGGAAGCGCGTGCGGTAGCGGTCGATGGCCTCCAGCATCCGCTCCTCCCCGCGCGGGGCGGCGATCACCAGCGGCAGCCCGGCCTCGGCCGCCAGATCGGCGCCCGCACCGGTGGCGAGGACGAACGGCGGCACCCGCAGGCCCTCGGCCGGGCGGGCGTGGACGCCGCGGTGCGCCCGCTGGGTGCCGTCGAACCAGCCGAGCAGCTCGGCCAGCTGCGCGCCGAAGTCGTCGGCGGCGTCCTTCTCCCGCCCCAGCGCCCGCCGGACACCGTCGGTGAAGCCCACCGACCGCCCGAGGCCCATGTCGATCCGGCCGGGGAAGAGCGAGGCCAGCACGCCGAACTGCTCCGCCACCACCATCGGCTGGTGGTTGGGCAGCATCACGCCGCCCGTCCCGACCCTGATCCGGGAGGTGGCCGCCGCCACCGCCGCGGCGAGCACCGTCGGCGCGGAACCGGCCACGCCCGGCACGCCGTGGTGCTCCGAGACCCAGAACCGGTGGTAGCCGAAGGCCTCCGCCTGCCGGGCGAACCCGACCGTGCTCCGCAAGGCCTGCGCGGGATCCTCCCCTCGCCTGGTGCGGGAGCGGTCCAGCACGGAGAGTCGGAGCGCGGGCTGTGCAGTGGTCACGTCCGGGGACAACGCGGCCACACCACCCGGGTATTTCCCCGGCCGCTCACCGCCGACGCGACCGACGCGACCGAGGCAGCCGAGGCGGCCGAGGTATTCGCGGCGCCCTTCGGCCCCAGGGCTTGTGGACGGACAGCACCACCATGAACAGGTAGAGCGACAGCGCCACGGACGGGACGATCACCACGTTGTACCGCACGAAGCCGAGGTCCGCCGCGGTGATCGGCCCGACGGGATGTGCGTCCACCGCCCGCACCGCGTCGTGCAGGCGGTCCGGGAGCGCGAACGCCGACGCGCCCAGGGCCGCGAGCGTGAGCCAGAACTTCGTGCTCACCCAGTAGTGGCGGAACAGCCCCCAGGTCGTGCCCAGCCCCAGCGCCACCCCACTGGCGAAGGTCAGCAGGCTCAGCGGCAGGACCAGGACGTCCCCGAGCAGTCCCATCGCCCGGTAGGCCGCGCGCACCCGCTCGGCGTCGTCCGTCGCGAGCGCCGCCGCGGCGAGGGTGAGCAGGCAGAGCATCAGCGCCAGCCAGCCCACCGACGCCACCAGGTGCACGGCCACCAGCCACTTCCGCGCGGCCGGGGACAGCCGGCGGCGCCGAGGTGCTGCAGAAGCGGCCGAGCGCGGGGGCGACGGCGAACCCCCCGCCGCTGCCGAGGACTCCGGGAGCGAGCGCATCCGTACCTCCTTCGATAGAGGCCCATCAGAACGCGCTCAGCCTCCCCCGCCCTCCTCTCATCCGGCATCTGCCGGCGGGAGTAACTCCGACTACTCCCGGCCGAGTACGGCGGACGACACGAGGGCGCCCGCCCGCCTCACCCGGTCACGGTGAAGTCGTGCGCCGCGCCGAGCCGTTGGAGCGAGTCGGCCCCGGGGACGCCGTCCGCGTCCGGGTCGGAGTACCCGCAGCGGCGCTGCCAGCCGGCGTAGGCGGTGACCGTCAGGCTGCCGAACGAGCCGTCGACCCACCGCTGTTCGAGCAGCCCTTCGTCCGCCAGCGCCTGTTCGACGATCGCGACCTCGGCGCCGTACGTCCGGTGGCCCTGCTCGGCGCCCGGGTCGGTGCCGGCCGCCGCGACGACGTGGGCGAGCGAGACGGTGCGCGGGCCGGGCAGGTAGCCGAGCAGGCGCAGCAGCGAGGCCGGGCCGGGGACGCCGTCCGCCGCAGGGCCCGAGTAGCCCAGACTCCGCTGGTAGTCGGCGTAGTTGAGGGTGTCGGCGTCCGTCCAGTCCGGGCCGGGGCCGGACCGGTAGCGCCCGCCGAAGCCCTGGGCGACGAGCGCCCGGCCGACGGCGGTGACCTGGTAGCCGTGGGCGCCGTAGCCGTACCGGAGGCCGTTGACGGCGACCTGGTAGCGCGCCGGGACGGGTTCGGCGGGCGGGGTGGGCCCGTCCGGCGGCGGGGGCGGGAGGGACGGGCCGCCGGTGAAGTCCGGCCAGGAGCCCGGGTCGGTGTGGTCGTTGTCGGGGACGTGGGCGTGGGCGTACCAGCCGCCGCGGGTCTCCCACACCCGCTCGTCGCGCCGGCCGGCGAAGTCGGTGGGCCGGCCCATCGGCCAGACGTCGGGCACGCCCCACGAGGCGATCCAGGCGTGCAGGCGGCCCCAGCCGGCGCACGGGGTGTCGACGAGACGCGGGTAGACCGTGCCCCGGTGGCGGCAGTAGGGGAAGAAGACCGCCTCGATCTGGATGACGACCCGCCCCGCGCGGTTGGTGCGGGTCGGGATCCCGGGCGGGCTGAGCAGGCTCCTGGAGCGGGAGTCGGCGGGGAACAGCTGGGCCGTCCGGCCGCTGAACGGGTCCCAGACGAGGTGCGGGGCGTCGCCGGCGCCGCTGGTGGTGAAGTAGGTGACCAGGTCGTCGAACGTGCACCAGTCCTGCGGGGCGGCGGCGCTGGCGTCGCGGTCCCAGGTGATGTGCGCGATGGCCTTCGGCGGGTACTGCTGGTCGGTGGGGGCGTGATCGCCGAGGTCGTGGACCTCGGCACCGGGCAGCCACAGCTCGGGCATGGCGTGTCCTCCGGACGGAGTGGGGGAGTACGGAGTGACGGGGCACGGACATCGTTGCCGTTATCGGCAGGTCCATGCCTCCGGATGACTCCGGCACGGGGCGGAGTTCCGCTGAACCCCCGGGGACCGCTTGCCCGTTCGGATATTCGGTGGGAAATCGCAGGCCCGTACGGATTGCGCGCCCCCTGCGGCGCGCGCGGCGAATCCCACCCCCTCACGGCCCGTCCTGTCAATCGTTGACTTCGACATTGGTCTAGTCCACGGTGTTCGCGAGGCCGGACCGACCGGAGGAAGACGTCAACTGGCCTCGAAACCAGTCGAGTTCGACCGACGGAGAACCTGCATGAGACGAGTCTGCCTCGCCCTGCCCACCAACCGGGCCTGCGCCGGCACCATCACCGCGCTCGCCGAGGAAGCCGCCCACGCCGCCGCGCACTTCGACGTCGAGGTGCACCTGCTGATCCTCGACACCTCCGACGGCTCCGGCGGCTCCGACCGCCCCGGCACCTTCGGCGGCTCCGACCGCTGCGGCACCTCCGACGGCTCCGACCGCTCCGACACGTCCGTCTGCTCCGGCACCTCCGACGCCGCGGGGGCGCCGGAGGCCGCCGAGGGCAGCGGGGCCACGCCGTTCGCGCGGAACGCGGCCGCCGTCGCCGCCCTGGCCCCCGCCCCGCGCGTGGTCGTGCACCACCTCGACGAGGCGTGGCAGCGCGCCTTCCTGGAGCGGGTGATCCGGCGTTCCGGCGCCCCCGGTCCCGAGCTACTGTTCGACCTGATGCTCCCCGGCGCCGTCTCCTACGGCGCCTGCACCAACCGGGTCTTCCTCGTCGCCGCTGCGCTCGGCTGCACGTCCGTCCACCGCCGGGACTCCGACGGCGACTACCAGCTCCTGGACGGGCGCAAGGTGTTCCCGATCGACCACGAGCTGCGCGCGCTCGGGCGGCGGGCGGGCGACGTAGCGGCGGACGCCACCGCCGTCACCAGGAACGAGCTGGACCCGGCCCACGGCGACCGTCCCGTCGTCCTGGTCGGCGGCTCGTTCATCGGCGAGCTGTCCGTCGACGTCGGCGGGATCCGGGAGCTCGACCCCGCCGTCTACCACGACGTGGTCGGCCTCTGGGCACCGCCGGTCTGGTCCGACGAGGAGAAGCGCGAGCTGGTCGAGGAGTCGTTCACCGGCGGCGGCACCGAGCCGTTCCGCGCGGACGAGACGGTCCTCGGCCCGCCCGACATCCGGCGGGTCGACATGTGCAACCTCGGCCTGGACCACCGCGTCTACGAGCGGCTGCCGCTGCCGCCCGCGACCGACACCATCGGCAGCGACTACTTCCTCCTGCACGTGGTCCTCGACGCCGGCCTGCCGGGCGTCGTCCACAACCGGCACATCGTCAACTACTACACGTCCGAGCGCCGCACCGGACCCGGCTTCACCGCCTACCAGGTGCGGTTCGCCAAGTTCCTGCTGTCGATGCTGTACCTGCACCCGGTCTACGGCGAGATGATGGCGCTCGGCGAGGACCTGCTCGACGAGCGGTACGAGGTCCGCACCGCGCCGGTCCTCGACTCCGTGCGCCGCAGCGCCGACTGGGACCCCGCCGAGAACGTCCGCCGGCTGGACGTCCTCGACCGCTCCTACCGCCGGCTCGGCGGCACGTACGCGGACTTCGCCGACCACCTGGCGCCGCTGCGCGAGCGGCTCCTCGCCGAGGCGCGGGCCGACGCCGAACGCTTCGCGCTGCTCATCGACGCGTGGGGCGCGCTGGTCGCCGCGGCGCACGCCGAACCGGCCGCAGCCACCGCGGAACCCGGGGCAGCCGCGGCGGCCGGGGCAGCCGCGGCGGCCGGGGCGGCCTCGGAGACCGGGGCGGCCGGATGAGCGACGACGACCTGCGCATCCGCCCGCTCACCGAGGACGACTGGGACACCGTCGTCGCCCTGGAGCACGACGCCTACGCGGCCGACGGCCTCTCCGAGGGCCGGGCGGCCCTGGAGTCCCGGGGCCGCAGCTCGCCCGGCACCTGCCTCGTCCTGGAGAGCGGCGGGAAGGTCCGCGGCTACCTGCTGAGCCTGCCCTACCCGCCGCTGCGCTGCCCGGACCTCGCCCGCCCGGAGGGCACCGCCCACCGGTCCCGCAACCTGCACGTGCACGACCTCGTCATCGCCGAGGACCTGCGCGGACGGGACGTCGCGCTGCGCTTCATGCACCACTTCCAGGACCGCGCGCGGGAGCAGGGCTTCGAGCGGATCTCCATGGTCGCGGTGCGCGGCACCGACATCATCCTGCGGCTGCTCGGCTACCGCGCCCACCGCGAGGTCGCCGTCCCGGCCTCGTACGGCAGGCGGGCCGTCTACATGTCGATGCCCGTCGGGTAGCGGCCCGGCGGGCCGGTCACCCGGGCACGGTCGCGCCGACGCCGACGCCGACGCGGGTGCCGGCACGGGCGCAGCCGGCGGCGAACTCCGCGGGCGCCGCACCGACGAGCCCGGTGAAGCGGTCGCGGAGGACACCCGGCGTGGCGCAGCCGACCGCGGACCACACCCCGGCCGGGTCGCCGCCGCCGAGCAGGAGGGCGACCGCGCGCTCGACGCGGCGCGCCGTCAGGTACCCGTACGGCGAGGCCCCGTACGCGAGCCGGAACTCGCGACTGAGCTGCCCGGCGGGCATCCGGGCGGCGCGGGCGAGCGCCTCGACGTCCAGCGGGCGCGCGTACTCGCGGTCGATCCGGTCGCGCACGCGGCGCAGCCGTGCGAAGCCGCTCAGGCGCTGCGCCGCGATGCGTGCGCGCGCCCATCCGGGGTGGCACATGGAAGACCCCCTTCGCCGACGGCGTCCGTGCGTCCGTCGGCTCTCGTCAGTGGCCGCGAACGAGCCGTCCGGGCGGACGGCTCAGCGGAGTTCCTGGATGCGGACGAGGTTGCCCGCCGGGTCGCGGAAGGCGCAGTCGCGGACGCCGTACGGCTGCTGCGTCGGCTCCTGCACGACCTCGGTGTCGCCGGCCTGCACCTTCTCGAAGGTGGCGTCGAGGTCGCGGGTGGCCAGCAGGATCCAGCCGTACGTGCCCTTGGCCATCATCTCGTCGATGGTGCGGCGTTCGTCCTCGGTGACGTTGGGGTCGGCGGCCGGGGGCGCGAGCAGGATGGAGGTGCCGGACCCGCCGGCCGGCCCCACGGTGATCCAGCGCATCGTGCCCTGGCCGACGTCGCTGCGGACCTCGAAGCCGAGGACGTCGCGGTAGAAGGCCACGGACGCGTCCGGGTCGACGTGCGGGAGGACGGTGGTGTGAATGGTGAGGTCCATGCCGACGATGCTAGGGGCGGCCGGTGGACCGCGCTTCTCGATTCCTGACCGAATCCCGGCCGGATCCCGGGCCGGATCCCGGGCCGGTTTCCGGCCGCCTCCCGGCCTCCGCCGCCAGGACGCGTACCGCACACCTCGCCCGGCGCGTCGCCGACACCTCGCAGGCACGTCGTCGGCACGTCCCGGGCCCGTCCGAAACCCGTCGCGGTTCCGTCCCCGTTCTCGTCGACCGGGGTCCGCAATCGCCCGGATTCCGGGATGGTGGTGTCAACGACGCCTACGCTGGGGGGAGTTGTCATGGGGAACGGCCAGGAACTGGTGACCGCGACCGTCGACGCGCTGGTCCGCGCGCCCGGCTCGGCGGTGGCCGAGCTCGTGCGCACGCGGCTGCGGGCGGTGCCCGGCGGCGAGGAGGCGACGGTCTCGGCCGCGGCGGATCCGGCGGACCCGCGGGCGCGGGCCGCGCTCACCGCCGCCGTCGGCCGGCTGCTCGCCGAGGACCCGGCGTTCGCCCGCTACCTGCTCTCGACGGAGCTGGGCCCGCCCACGAGCCCCTCGACGGTCCAGCTCCGGACGGCACCGGCGGACCCGCCGACCGTCCACCTCCAGGCGAGACCCGGCGACGGCGGGACGGTCCAGCTCCGGCTGAAGCCCGCGTCCGGCCGGCGCGCCACCGGCGGGATCCTGGTGACGCTCGCCCTCGTGGTGGTCGCGTCCCTGGTCGCCCTCGGGATCAACCTCGGCGACCGGCCGCTCCTCCAGCCCGGCGTCCACGGCTTCGACCACGCCGCGACGGCGCTGCGCGACCCCGCCCGGGCGCAGGGCGTCCTGCCCGACCCCGCGGCGATGCCGGGCGGCTGGCGGATCGAGACCGCGCCGCAGTCCGGGACGAGCGCGGGCGACGGCGTCCCGTGCTTCGTCCAGGACGCCTGCGACCAGCAACTCGCCTACGCCACCGTGACGTTCCGCGCCGGTCCGCGGCACAGCGCCAAGTTCATCGTGGTCACGTTCGCGACCGCCGCGACGGCCGGCCGGGCCTTCGGCACGATGCTGGAGCGGGTGGGCGGCACCGGTGCGGCCGCGGCCGTGCCGCTCCCGTCGATCGGCGACCAGAGCGCCGCCAGGTCGCACGGCGCGGACGGCATGGAGGCCCTGGTCCGGGTCGGCACGACGCTCCTGTACGTCGGCGACTCCGGCGCGGACGCGACCGCGGCCGACGCGCCCGCCCTCACCGTCTTCGCCCGGCTCCTCGCCGCCCGCGCCCAGCAGGCGCAGGACGGCCGGACGCCCGACGCCGCCGTACCCGGTTCCAAGGCCTGACCCCCGTTCGGTTCCCCTCCCGCTCACCGCTTGGGGAAGCTGAAGGCGTACCCGTTGGCCCGCAGCCACGGCAGGAGCCGCTCCAGCGCCTCCACCGTCTGCGCCCGGTTCCCGCCGCCGTCGTGCAGCAGGACCGTCGGGCCGCGCCGCAGCTGCTCCTTCGCGGTCTCGACGATCCGCTCGACCCCGGGGCGTTCGAAGTCCCGGGTGTCGACGTTCCAGCCGAGCGGCCGCATGCCGTGGGCGGCGGCGATCTGGCGGCTCTCGGGCGTGAACGCGCCGCCGGGCGCCCGGTAGTACGGCACGGGGGCGCCGCCGGTGGCGTCCTGGATCATCCGCAGGCCGTCCACGATCTCCTTCTCCTGGTGGGCGACGTCCTTGTGGTCCATCGCGGTGTCGTGGCTCACGCTGTGGTCGCAGAGGCGGTGGCCGGCCGCGACGACCTGCCGGGCGAGCTCCGGGTGGGCGGTGGCGCTCGGTCCGAGCATGCAGAACACGGCCTTGGCCCCGTTGCGGGCGAGGACGTCGAGGACGCGCGGGGTCCACTGCGGGTCGGGCCCGTCGTCGATGGTGAGGTTGACGGTCCTCCCCCCGTCCTCGGACTCGCGCGAGATGCTCATGTCCACCGTCGGCGCGGGCAGGGAGGCGTCCGGCGCGGTGGCGGAGGGCTCGGGCCCGGACGGCGCGACCGGGGAACCGGTGAGCCGGGACAGCGGGTCGGGCCCCTTCATCAGCACCCCGGCGGCACCCAGCAGCGTCACCACGACCGCCCCCGCCGTCACCGCGCGCAGGACGGCGGTGCGGCGGGCATGTGGCCGGCCCGCCGGGTCCAGGCGCGGGTACCAACTGCTCGGAGCGGTCTCGGGGGTCCGGGGTTCGTCGTGGTGGCGCACGGTGCTGCTCCTCGTCAGGGGGTGGACGACCACCACCCTCGGCCGCGCGCTTGCGGGCCCTGTGAGCCGCGTATGACCGTTTCGCAACAACGTGCGACAGGTTTCGCAACAACTGGCCGCCCGTCCCGCGCCGTGGTCCGGAGCACGCCTGACCAGCGCCGATACTGGCAGACATGCCACGAGTACTGCTGATCGAGGACGACCCGTCGGTGCGCGACGCGCTCGCGCTGGGCCTGCGCCGCCAGGGCCACGCCGTGCGCTCCGCCGCGTCCGGCGAGGAGGGGCTGGCCGAGGCCCACCGGGAGCCGCCCGAGATCGTGGTGCTCGACCTGATGCTGCCGGGCATCGACGGCCTGGAGGTGTGCCGCCGCCTGCGCGCCGACGGCCCCACCCCGGTGATCATGCTGACCGCCCTCGGGGACGACGTCGACACCGTCCTCGGCCTGGAGGCCGGCGCCGACGACTACGTGGTCAAGCCCGCGCAGTCCCGCGTCCTGGACGCCCGGATCCGCGCCGTGCTCCGCCGCGCCGGCGGCCCCGGCCCCGAGCCCGTCCGCGAGACGCTCGGCGACCTCGTCCTGGACCGCGCCGCGCTCACCGTCACCAAGCACGGCGTCCCCCTGCTCCTCGCCGCCGGCGACCTGCGCCTGCTGCTGGAGCTCGCCGCCGCGCCCGGCCGCGTGTTCAGCCGCGAGCAGCTCCTGGAGTCGGTGTGGGGCCTCGGCCGCCAGGACGACATCCGGCTCGTCGACGCCGGGGTGAACCGGCTGCGCGCCAAGATCGAGGACAGCCCGGCCGCGCCCCGCTACGTCCAGACCGTCCGCGGTTTCGGCTACCGCTTCGGACCGCTGTGAACGGCGCCCGCCGGAACCCGCCGGCCGACGACCCCTCCGGCAGAACCGCCGCCGGGCCGCCCCAGGCCGAACACCCCGGCGCCGGACGGCCGTCCCGGCCCGGACGGCACCGGCTGCTGCGCCTGCGCCGCGCCGTCGCCGGGCTGCGCCCGCGCATGCTCGCCGCGTTCCTCGCCGTCGCCGCCATCAGTGCGCTCGCCACCGCCGCCCTCACCTACCGGGCCGCGACCAACTCCACCCTCGACCTCACCCAGGACACCACCCTCGACGAGCTGCGCCGGCGCATCGACGTCCTCTCCCCCGCCCTGCCCTTCCCGCCGACCCAGGCCGAACTCGACCGCCTGGCAGGGCAGTTGTCCGGCACCAACGGCTTCCGCGACTGGCGCGTCCTGGCCTCCTACGGGACGATCCACTCCGAGTGGACCCAGCCCGTCGCCGTCCCGCCCGGCCTGCAGGCCACCGTCGGCTCCGGCCGCGCCGCGTTCCAGCGCTTCGCGGCCGACGGCCACCCGTGGCTCGCCGCCGGGGTGCCCGTCACCTACGCCCCGTCCGGCGTGACCACCGGCGTCCCCACCAGGACGCCGCCCGGCTCCGGCACCCCCTCCGGCCTCACCGTCTACGCGGTCCTCCCCCTCGACCGCGAACAGGCCGCCGCCGACGAGGTCCTCGCCGGTGCCGCCGGCGCCGGCGTCTTCGCCGCCGTCCTCGCCGCCGGACTCGCCCTGTTCGCCGCCCGGCAGGTCCTGCGCCCGGTCCGGGCCCTCGGCGACGCCGCCCGCGCCCTCGCCCAGGGCCGGCTCGACACCCGGCTCACCGTCACCGGCCACGACGAACTCGCCCAGCTCTCCAAGACGTTCAACCACACCGCCCGCACCCTCCAGGGCACCATCGAGGAACTGCGCGCCATCGAGAGCCAGGGCCGCCGGTTCGCCGCCGACGTCTCCCACGAACTGCGCACCCCGCTCGCGGCCATGCTCGCCGTCACCGACATCCTCGACGAGGACGCCGAACAGCTCCCGCCCGACACCGGCACCGCACTGCGCATGATCAGCAACGAGACCCAGCGGCTCACCCGCCTCGTCAACGACCTCATCGAGATCTCCCGCCTCGACGCCGGCGCCGCCCCGCTGCGCACCGAGGACGTCGACGCGGCCTCGGCCGTGCGCGAGACCCTCGACCTGCGCGGCTGGTCCGAGCGGATCGAGACCGACCTGCCCGCCGCCCTGCCGGTGCGGCTCGACCCGCGCCGCTTCGACGTCATCGTCGCCAACCTCGCCGGCAACGCGCTGCGCCACGGCCGCCCGCCGGTGCGCCTCGGCCTGCGCGAGGCCGACGGCGAGCTCGTGCTCACCGTCACCGACCGCGGCCCGGGCATCCCGCCCGCCGAACTCCCGCACCTGTTCGACCGGTTCTACAAGGCCGACAAGTCCCGCGCCCGCTCCGAGGGCAGCGGGCTCGGCCTCGCCATCGCCCAGGAGAACGCGCGCCTGCACGGCGGCATCATCGAGGCCGCCAACTCCCCCGCGGGCGGAGCGGTGTTCACCCTCGTCCTGCCCCTCGGCACCCCTTCGGAGGACCAGTGACGACCGCCCGCCGCCAGGCCCCTCGCCAGGTCCCCCACCAGGCCCGCCGCCACCCGGCCGCCCGCCGCCTGACCGCCGCCGCGCTGCTCCTGCTCGCGTGCGGCTGCTCGATCCCGAGCACCGGTCCGGTCCGCAGCGGCCTGCCCGCCACCGGCATCGAACCGGGCACCCGGCTCTACTTCCCCGGCCCGCAGGGCATCCGGCTCGCCATCCGCCCCGGCGGCCGACGCGAGGACCTCCAGCAGACCCTCGACAGCCTGCTCACCGGCCCCGACCAGGCCGAACGGCGCACCGGCCTCTACAGCGACCTGCCCGCCACCGGCAAGGTCCAGGCCACCGCCACCCCCGGCGCCGTCACGCTGCGCCTGTCCTGGCCGACCGCCTCGCTCAGCACCACCGCCATCCAGCAGCTCGTCTGCACCACCGAGGACGCCCCCGCCGTCGGCCCGGCGCCCCACGTCTCCATCGTGAGCAGCGACGCCCCGAGCGCGATCCAGCAGCAGTGCGACCTCCACCGCAACGGCTGACCCCGCCGGCCCTCATATTCGAGCAGGCGTTCGAATCGGGGCGTACGCTGGTGCCATGCCCAGCACCGTTCACCTCCAGCCCTCGCTGTTCGACGACCCCGGCGACGACGTCCGCCTCGGGCCGCTGCGGGGCGTGCGGCGGGTGGTGCTCGGGGACGGGGCGTGGCTCGACGTGCTGCCGGGGTGGCTGCGCGGGGCCGACCGGGTGTTCGAACAGCTGGCGGCGGAGGTGCCCTGGCGGGCGGAGCGCCGCGAGATGTACGAGCGCATGGTGGACGTCCCGCGGCTGCTCGCGTCCTACCCCGAGGGCGCCGAGGCCCCGCACCCGGTGCTGGCCGAGGCGCGCGAGGCGCTGAGCGCGCACTACGCCGAGGAGCTCGGCGAGCCCTTCCGGACCCTGGGCCTGTGCTACTACCGCGACGGGCGGGACAGCGTCGCCTGGCACGGCGACCGGATCGGGCGCGGGAACCGCGAGGACACCATGGTCGCGATCCTGTCGGTCGGCGAGCCGCGCGCCCTCCTCCTGCGGCCCCGGTACGGCGGGGGAGCCGTCGTGCGGCACCCGGTCGGGCACGGGGACCTCGTCGTGATGGGCGGCTCGTGCCAGCGGACCTGGGAGCACGCGATCCCGAAGACGGCGCGGCCGGTGGGCCCGCGGATCAGCGTCCAGTTCCGGCCGCGCGGCGTGGCCTGAACCCCGGTTGCCGTCGGCGGACCGGGCGTGGAGGCTGGCCGGAGGGGACGGTCCCCGAACGCGGGCCCGAGCGCAGGAGGCGGCATGCCGAAGGCGGGCAGGTACCGCGAGGGCGTCCCCTGCTGGGTGGCGCTCGCGGTGCCCGACGTCGAGCGGGCGCGACGCTTCTACCGCGGGCTGTTCGGCTGGGACTTCGTCCCGACCGGCCCGGCCGAGGCCGTCGCCACGCTGCACGGCGCCCAGGTCGCGGCCGTCGGGCCGCCGTCCGAGCCGCCCGCCTGGCTCACCTGCCTCGCCACCCCCGACGTCCGCCGCAGCGCCGCCGCCGTCCGCGCGGCCGGCGGGCGGCTCCTGCGCGAGCCGTACGACGTGCCCGACCAGGGCCGGGCGGCGCTCGCCGCCGATCCGCAGGGCGCGCGCTTCGGGCTCTGGCAGGGCGGGCCGGTCCCGGGCGCGGGGCTGGTCAACGAACCGGGCACGCTCACCTGGAACGAGCACCTGTCCCCCGACCCGGACGCCGCGCGCGCCTTCTACCGGCAGGTGTTCGGCCTCACCCACGACCACCCCCGCGACGGCTACACCGTGTTCCGCGCCCAGGGCCTCCCGGCCGGCGGGATCGGGCCCTCGCCCTCGGACGACGCCCGCGCCGCGTGGCTGACCTCGTTCGCGACCGACGACGCGGACCGCGCCGCCGACCGGGTGCGCGCCCTCGGCGGGACCGTCCTCTCCGGCCCGGAGCCGACGCCGTTCGGCCGCTCGTCGCTGGTCCGGGACGACGGCGGCGCGGTGTTCACCCTGGTCGCCGTCCCGCCCGACGAGTCCGCGGAGGCGGCCTGACCCGACGAGGAAGCCGGCGCGACCAGGAAACCGGCACGACGAGGAATCCGGCACGACGAGGAGACCGGCACGGCGAGGAGACCTGCATGACGAAGAAGACGACTCCCGAGGAGCGATTCGCCTCCCTGGTAGAGGAGTTGACGCGCCTGGACGGCGTGGAGCCGCCCGGCACCGGCCGCCGCTTCGGCTCCGACGCGCTCAAGGCCGACGGCCACATCTTCGCGATGCTGTCGGCCGGCCGCCTCGTCCTCAAGCTCCCCCGCGCCCGCGTGGACGAGCTCGTCGACGCCGGGGAGGGCGAGCACTTCGACGCGGGCAAGGGCCGTCCGATGCGCGAGTGGTTCGCGCTCGACCCGGCCTCCGCCCTCACTTGGGACGGACTCGCCCGCGAGGCCCACGCGTTCGTCCACCGGTGAGCGGAACGATCAGTCCTTGACCGCGCCCGCGAGGCCGGACACCAGCCGCGTGGCGGCGACGAGTTCGGCGTAGGAGGTCGGCGGGGCGAGCCCGGCCTCGGTGAACAGGTCGGTGCGGTAGTACAGCGAGCGCACCGCGACCCACCACGGCACGCCGTACGTCTTCCCGTCCACGACGGCCGTCTTCGCGATCACCGGGTCGAGGTCACCCTTGCTCTGCCACCCGGCCAGGTCGGCGCCGATGTCGGCGAGACCGCCCGCGGCGACGTAGCCCGGCAGGTCGGTGTTGCCGAACTCGACCAGGTCGGGGGCGCTGCCGGGGTCGTTGAACGCGCCCTTCATCTTCGCGGCGCGGGCCGAGGCGTCGGTGTCGATGTAGCCGACGTCGACGGTGACGCCCTGGTGGGAGGCCTGGAACTCGGCCACGGCCCGGCCGACCACGGCCTCCTTCGCGGCGTTGCCGGCCTCGTTGAACAACCAGACCCGCAAGGCGCCCGTCCGGTCGTCGGCCCCGGCACCGGCCGGCGCCGAAGTGCCCGGCGCGCAGGCCGCCGCGGCCAGGCACCCGGCCGTGAGCACGGCGGCCGCGGCCGTCCGTCCGATGAGTCGCATGGTGGAGACCTCCCCTCCCGGCAGCTGCCGCCGGGACGTGCGCCGCTGGGGACGGGCACGTCGAAGCAGGCCCTGACCGGGGCCGGTGGTGGGTGGGTTGCGGGGGTACGGCAGGGCGGGTTCCGACGGGCGGGGGATGCCGTCGCCTGCTCGATGGCAGGGACGTTAGGCGCGGCCGCTCGCGGCCAACAAGAGGCGGTTCACGAAGTTTTGCACTGCACAACGTTGTGTCGAGAACGCGGCGATCCGCGCGCGAACGGGTACGTTCTGAGCCATGACGGACCCAGGAGCAGGGCCCAGGAAGCCCGCGCCCGAACGCAACCAGTCCTCGTCGCTGCGCCGCGCCCTCGCCGTCCTCGGCCACGTCCGCGACCACGGCGACGGACGCGGCGTCCCGCTCGCCCAGCTCGCCGAGGCGCTCGACCTCAACAAGAGCACCGTGCTGCGCCTGGCCGGCCCGCTGCTCGACGAGCACCTGCTGGAACGCGACCGCGAGACCGGCTGGTTCCGCCTCGGCCACGGCTCACTGCGGCTCGGCCAGGCCTACCTCTCCACCCTCGACCTGCGCAGCGTCGCCGCCGAACACCTGCGCCGCCTCCAGCGCGAGGCCGGCGAGACCGTCCACCTGACCGTCTGGCAGGCGCCGGGCATCGTCTACCTCGACAAGGTCGAGGACGAGACCAACGTGCGGATGGCCTCCCGCGTCGGCAGCCGGGCCCCCGGGTACTGCACCGCCACCGGAAAGGCGATCCTCGCCTGGCTGCCCGACGAGGCCGTCACCGAGGTCGTCGCCGCCGGCCTGCGCCCGGTCACCGCCTGGACCATCTCCGACGAGACCCGGCTGCGCGCCGACCTCGCCCGGATCCGGGCCCGCGGCTACTCCATCGACGACCGCGAGAACGAACCCGAGGTCCGCTGCGTCGCCGCGCCCATCTTCGACCACACCGGCGAGGTCACCGCCGCCCTGTCCGTCTCCGGCCTGACGTCCCGGATGACCGCCGCCCGCGTCCGCGCCCTCGGCCCGGTGGTCGCCCAGGCCGGCCTGCGGATCTCCCGCGAACTGGGCTCCGACCGCCAGCCGGCGTGACCGGGGGAATTCGCCGGAAAAGCGAACGAGGCCCGGCACCCGAATGGGCACCGGACCTCGTCCGACAATAGAGCGCCAGGCCCGGATCGCACGGACTCTCCCTACTGAAAGTAGGACGTGCTCTGGTAGCACCACTGACGCCTGACGAGGAATCATCTCCCTCGCGACAAGAAGAACACTAGCAGGTCGAAATCCCTGCCGCGAAACCCGCCCCACACCACCGGAAAACCCCCGGAAAAACGAACAAGGCCCGATACCCGAAAGGTACCGGACCTCGCCCGACAATAGAGCGCCAGGCCCGGATCGCACGGACTCTCCCTACTGAAAGTAGGACGTGCTCTGGTAGCACCACTGACGCCTGACGAGAGATCATCTCCCTCGCGACGAGAAGTACAGTACCAGGTCGGCGGCCATGGCCCGAACCGGAGGGGAACACCGCATGACCAGCATGGAATTCGATCGCCTCGACGTCGTCGAGTACGCCGACGGGAGGCCGGTGGACGTCCACCGCCCGCCGGCCGGGACGGCCGGGCCGGTGCCCGTCGTCCTGCTGTGGCACGGCCGCGGGCCGGACGAGCGGGACGTCCTGCGGCCGCTCGCGCGGGAGGCCGCCGGGCACGGGCTGCTCGTGTTCGTGCCCGACTGGCGCTCGGACCGGGAGGACGGCGGCCGGGCCGAGTTGCTCGCCTCCCTCGCGCACGCACGTGACGCCGCCGCGCAATTCGGCGGCGACCCGGACCGGCTCGTCCTCGCCGGCTGGTCGCTGGGCGGCCGGGAGGCCGTCGCCGTGGCGATCAGCCCCGGCACTCCCGCCGGACCACGGCCGATCGCCGCGGTGGGCATCTCCTCCAGCTACGCCCGCCCGGCCGTCACGAACGGCGTCGTGCCGGTCGAGCTCCTGGCGGAGGCGCCCTCCCCCGTCCCGCTCTGGCTGGTGCACGGCACCGAGGACGACGTGCTGGGGCCCGAGCACACCCGAGTGCTGGCCGGCGTGGCCACCTCCGCCGAGCTGCTCGAACTCCCCACCGACCACGCGGGCACGGTGATGACGCAGTACAGCCCCGAGGCGCAGCGCTGCGTGCCCGCCACCGCGGGGAGCGCACTGGACGCTGGCCGCCGCGTCGCCGCCGTGCTCGCGGAGGCGGCCGGACTGTCGTAGGGCCGTGCCACGATCCTCACCATGGACGGAATGCCGGTCGACGAGGACGAGTTGATCGCGCGCGTTCGCCGACGGGCGGTCGCGGACGGCACCCCGCCGGCCGCGCCCGCCACGGCCGAGTCGGTCGCGGCGGTGGAGGCGGCCCTGGGCCTCGCCCTCCCGCCGCTGCTCGTCCGGCTCTACCGCGAGGTGGGCGACGGCGGATACGGCCCGGACGGTCACCTGCTCTGGCCGCTGCGCCGGATCGTGGCCGCCAACCCGCGCCGCACCGCGTCCGGGGGCCGGCCGGTCGGCGTCGTGTCGGTGCTCGACTGGGGCTGCGCGATGTCGGCCGTGGTGGACTGCCCGCGCCCCGGCGCCCCCGTCCTCCTCCACGAGCCGAACGCCGGGCCCGAGGACCCGGCGGACACCTGGTTCGAGGACTGCCCGTCCCTCGCCCGGTGGCTGGCCGACTGGCTCGACGGGCGCGCGTGGTGGGAGGAGCACGTGATGATGGACGAGCGGGACGGCGAGATGCTCCCGCACTGGCCGGACGCCGCCGCCCGGATCGCCGCGCCCTGACCCGGTGCCGGCCTATTGCCCGGCCGGCGCGAGGCTCACGCCGTGGCTGCGCTCCAGCGCCTCCAGCTCCCGCTGGAGCGGCGGCTTGGGCACGGCCAGCACCGGACACGTCGCGTGCCGCACGCAGTAGGCGGTGACGGACGGGTGCAGCAGGCGGCCGAGCCGGCCGCGGCTGCCGGCGCCGAGGACGAGGAGGTCGCCAGGGCGGTCGGCGCAGCGCACCAGGGTGTGGCCGGTTTCGCCGCGGACGGCCAGGCAGCGCAGCCGCACTCCGGCGTAGCCGCCGCCGAAGGCCTCGTCGAGGGCCTGGCGGAGACGGGCGACGGCGGTGTCGCGGCCGGCGGTGAGCATGGGCGGGCAGGGGGTGCGGCGGTAGGCGGACTCGCCGCCGGCCGGGGTCCAGCAGTGGACGGCGAGGACCTCGGCGTCGGTGCGGCGGGCTTCGGCGACGGCATGGTGGAGGGCGGCGAGGCTGCCGAGGGATCCGCTGAGGCCGACGACGATCCGGTCGCCGCTGCGGTCGCCGAAGTGATCGCCGAAGTGATCGCCGTCGCCGAAGCCCGCCGCCCCGGGTTTGCCGCTGCCCGCCATGGCCCGTCCGCCTTCCGCTCGGGGGCGGCCCGTGCGCTTCGTACGCGCGCCGCCCGTGTCGTCACATGCAAAACGGCCGGAGGAGCCGAAGGGATCCCCGTTGACGGAGCCCTGACGCGCCGACGGACGTTCCGTACGCGCCCCTGATGCCTGGGCCGCCGCCGGGGCCGTCCCTGGGAAGACCGCCGCCGGGGCCACTCCCAACCTGCGCCGGGCCGTCCCGGACGGCCATCGATGATCAACTACGCTGGCCGGAAACGAACGGGACGACGGGGGAAGTCATGGCCGCTGTGGCGGAGTTGAGGTACTACCCGATCAAGGGGTGCGCGGGGATCGCGGTCGAGCAGGCCGAGCTGACCACCGCCGGGCTGACGCACGACCGGGCGTTCATGGTCGTGGACGAGGACGGGGTGTTCCGCTCCCAGCGGCGGGACCGGGCCCTCGCCACCGTCCGCCCGTCCGTCTCCGCGGACGGCGGCCGGCTGACGCTGGAGGCGCCGGGAGTCGAGGCGCTCACCGTGCCCGTGGACACCGAAGGGCCGCGGCGCCCGGTCGAGCTGTTCGGCGCGCCGTTCCGCGGCATCGACCAGGGCGACGCCCCGGCCGCCTGGCTGTCCGACGTGCTCGGCGCACACGGCCGGCTGGTGCGCGTGCCGCCGGAGCACGACCGCGTCACCGACGGGCTCGTCCCCGGCACCTCCGGGTACGCCGACAGCTGCGCCGTCCACCTGCTCTCCCGCGAGTCACTGGACGACTACAACGCGCGCACCGGCGAACCCCCGCTCGCGGCGGACCGGTTCCGTCCGAACATCGTCGTGACCGGCTGGACCGAGCCGCACACCGAGGACCTCGCCCGCCGGCTCACGATCGGCGGGGCCGAACTGGCCTACGCCAAACTCGCCGTGCGGTGCGCCGTGACGCTCGTCGACCAGTCGACCGGCGCCAAGGCCGGCCCGGAGCCGCTGCGCACCCTGGCCCGCTACCGGCGGGCCGCGGACGGCGGGGTCGTGTTCGGCGCCAAGTTCGCCGTGCTGCGCCCGGGCACGCTGCGCGTCGGCGACGAGCTCGCGGTGGCCGACTGGGGACCGTCCGAGCGCTGACCGGCCCGACGTCGAACTCCGTTACCCGGCAAGGCCGGTGGCCCCGGCGGCAGGCAAGCCGCCGGGGCCCTTGGTCACGCGGAGACCGGCCTCAGTTGAACGGCCTCAGGAGAACGGTCTCAGTTGAACGGTCTCAGCAGGTCTGGTCGATCAGCGAGAACGTGGCGTAGTGGTCGCCCGTGTAGTAGTCCTCCTGGGTCGCCTGGCCGGTGATGATCCGGCGGGCGCCGCGGGTCGGGGCGCCCGGCGTGATGACGGTGTACTCGTGGTAGTAGCCGTAGGACTGGCTCGGGAGCACCTGCTCTCTGTTCTGGAACACCACGCCGTCCTGGGAGTACGGGAACGGACCGTCGGTGGCGATCAGGTTGAGGGTGTCGGTGGCCTCCGGCGGCAGCGCGGAGAGGCAGACCGAGCCGCTCACGTCGGCGTGCGCCTCGGTGGCGACGGCGACGGGCGCGAGGGTCATCAGGGCGACGGCGGTGACGGCGGCAGCGCGGGTCTTCCACGCGCGTAGAGTGCGGGTCATGACAAACAGTCTGGCGAGCCACCGGCCCATCCGGAAGGCCTGAGCCAACTTTTTACCCACCGGTAACTTGCCTGCCCAGCAGGCGACTTGACGAAGTCTCCGACCGTTTCGGTAACACTCCGAGCACCCTCCGAGAGACCGTTCACGAACCGCCCCCGCCCCACCGGAACCGTGCGTTCCCCATGCATTCCCGGCTGGGCCCCGGCGTGCATCTCCGGCGTGCGTCTCCGACGTCCATCCCCTGCGCGCATCCCCGACTTGCTCACACCTTCGCGACGCTTCCGCCCCGGCCCGCTCGGGCCGCATAGAGTGCGCAGAGCGCAGGACGATCACCAGTGGGGGCGGGCATGGGCACGGGAACAGCACTGACGGCGCACCAGCTGATCGGGCTGCTCGTCGACGCCGGGAGCTTCCGCACCTGGGACGAGCCCGCCGACCCCCACCCCGCCGACCCCGGCTACCGCGCCTCGCTCGCCCGCGCCCGCGAGCGCACCGGCCTGGACGAGGCGGTCCTCACCGGCACCGGCCTGATCGACGGGCGGCCGGTGGCGCTCGTCGCCTCCGAGTTCGGCTTCCTCGGCGGCTCGATCGGCGTCGGCACCGCCGAGCGGATCACCCGGGCCGTCGAGCGGGCCACCGCCGAGCGGCTGCCACTGCTCGCCCTGCCGGTCTCCGGCGGCACCCGCATGCAGGAGGGATCCGCCGCCTTCCTCTGCATGCTGCGCATCACCGCCGCCGTCCAGGCACACCGGGCCGCCAGCCTCCCCTACCTCACCTACCTGCGGAACCCGACCATGGGCGGCGTCTTCGCCTCCTGGGGCACGCTCGGCCAGCTGGTGTTCGCCGAGCCCGGCGCCCGCCTCGGCTTCCTCGGCCCGCGCGTGTACGAGGAGCTGCGCGGCGTCGAGCTGCCGGCCGACGTCCAGCGCGCCGAGACACTGGCGGAGCGCGGGCTCGTGGACGCCGTCGTACCGCCGGAGGAACTGCGCGAGGTGGTGCGCCGCTCCCTCGCCGTCCTGACAGCCGGCCCCTCTCCTCTCTCCACGGATCCCGCGGCTTCCACCACTCCCCTATATAGGGAGAACCCAGGGGACGACGCAGGGGAGAACCTGGGCGAGCGCGTATATAGGGAGAACGCCCCCGAACCGCAGCCCCCCGCCGACGCCTGGGACTCCGTCCGCCGCACCCGCCGCCCCGACCGCCCCGGCACGCGCGAACTGCTGCGCCGCACCGCCGCGGAACTCGTCCTGCTGGACGCCCCCGGAGGCCGGTCCGGAGCGCTGGTCCGCGCCCTCGCGATCCTCGGCGGGCAGCCCGTGCTCGTCGTCGGCCAGGAGCGCGGGACGCCCGACCACGAACGCCCCTTCACCGCGGCCGACCTCCGGGCCGTCCGCCGCAGTGCCCGCCTGGCCGAGCAACTCGGCCTGCCGCTGCTCACGGTGGTGGACACGGCCGGCGCCGAACTGTCCGCGCAGGCCGAACTGGACGGCGTCGCCGTCGAGATCGCGCACTGCCTGACCACCCTGCTCGCGCTGCGCACCCCCGTCCTCGCGGTCCTGCTCGGCCAGGGCTCGGGCGGCGGGGCGCTGGCCCTGCTCCCGGCGGACCGCGTGATCGCCGCCGAGCACGCCTGGCTCGCACCACTGCCGCCCGAGGGCGCCTCCGCGATCGTCCACCGCGACGGCGCGCACGCGGCCGAGCTGGCCCGGGCGCAGGGCATCGGCGCGGCCGACCTGGCGCGGGTGGGCCTGGTGGACGAGGTGGTGCCGGAACGGCCCGACGCCGCCGAGGAGCCGGACACGTTCTGTGAGCGGCTCGGGGCTGCCGTCGGAACGGCCCTCGGCGCGCTCGCGGTGGTTCCGGAGGCGGAACGGTTCGCCGCGCGGGCCGCTCGGCACCGTCGGCTGGGCGATCCTCGCTCTCGGTGACCGAGAGCGTGTGGCCCCGGTCTCACCGGAGGGTAGATCGTCTGTACGCAAAGTGGCCGTCGCGGGCCGCCGGGTCACGTCACCCCGGTTCTAAACGGTGACTGCGCTCACAGGGAATCCCAGTCGACGACGGGCCGTAGTAGTGCCGCCGGGGCGCACTCACCGTTCCCGACAATTCGCCCACGGCCGGACATCCGGCCAGGTCAGAGCGCGTCCGAACGGCCCCGGCGATCACTCCTGCGAATCGATGGCGGTCGGCCGATGTACGACCGCGGATCGTACCGAGGGGGTCTTGGCGGTGGCCGATCCGGTCTGGCAACAATGGCTCTCGTCGTCAGCCGCACCGGCTCCTGTCCCGCCGGTGAACGGCTTACCGCCGAGTCGCGCCCCGCAACCGTCGGCCCCTGTCCGGCCGTGGTCCTGGGCGGGGCGCGACCCGGCCCAACCTGATTGAGGTCTTGTTCTTCATGCCCGCTTTCAAGCTCCGTATGCGTACCTCTGCCGCCGTTCTCGCCGGTGCGGCCGGTCTGACCGCCCTGGCCGCCGGCGTGATGCCCGCCGCCGCCAACGCCGCGACCGCCTCCCCGCAGGCCATCGCCGCCCAGATCGTCCCGGCGAACCAGCTGGCCTCGTTCAGCCAGATCATCTCCCACGAGTCCGGCTGGAACGTGACCGCGACCAACCCGAGCTCGGGCTCCTACGGCCTGGGCCAGGCCCTGCCGGCCTCGAAGATGGCCTCGGCGGGCGCGGACTGGAAGACCAACCCGGCCACGCAGATCAAGTGGGCGCTGGACTACATGAACACCCGCTACGGCAGCCCGAACGCCGCCTGGACCTTCTGGCAGGCCAACCACTGGTACTAAGCCGACCCCCTCGGCAGCACCGACGCATACCCGCCTCCTGCACCACTCCCCCCTCACCCCGGGGGCCGGACAGGGGCCACCTGGGTGACCCGGAAGGGCCCGTGCCCGCGCGATCCGCGTGGCACGGGCCCTTCCGTGGTTTCCGCCCGTGCTGTCCGCCCTTCCGTGGCTTCCGCGCCCCCGCCGGCCGGCGCCCCCTCGCCGGCCTCCGGGCGCCGCCGTCAGAGCTCGCCGGTGAGCCCCAGCAGCTCGCGCATCCGCGCGTACTTCGCGCGCAGCCGCTCGGCCGTCGCCGCGTCCAGCACCGCGAGCCGCGCCGGGTCGGAGTTGTGGGCCAGGTCGGCGCGCTTGACCAGCAGCGCCCCCGGCGTGGCCAGGATCCGGGCGGTGTACTCCTCGACCGGCTCGCCCGGCCGCTTGGTCAGGGCGTCCACGATCGCCTTGGTGGACTCCGCCAGCGCGGCGCCCTCCAGCCACTCGCGGCTCAGCCGGTCGTCCTCGACGGTGTCGTGCAGCCAGCCCGCCGCGATCTGCGCCTCGCTGCCGCCGCGCTCCGCCGTCCCCCGCGCCACCGCGGCGATGTGCTCGCTGTAGGGGTGGCCGTTCTTGTCGACCTGCCCCTCGTGCGCGCGCCGTGCGATCGTCTCCACCTCGGCCAGGCTCAGATAGTCCATCGGCTCATCGTAGGACCCGCCCACGACACCGGCGGTGGCCGGGGCAGCGACACCACGGGGCCGGCCGTGACACCGCCGGGGCCGGGCCGCGACATCGCGGGGCCGCGGCCGCGCCTCCACGGAGCCGGGCCGCGAACGACCGGGTCCATGATCGGCCGCTTGACGCGGCTGGTTTACTGCCCCGGGCGGGCGACCCCCGCCGGACCAGGCGACCCACGCCGAACCAGGCAGCCCGCGCCGCAGCAGGCGACCCCCGTCGGCCCCGGGCGACGAGCGATCCGAGGAACCATGCACGCCCTGCACCCCCTGCTCTCCGGATTCGCGCCCATCTGGGCCCTGACCGGGGTCGGCTACCTCGTCGGCCGGTCCGGACTGCTCGGCCCGCAGGCGGAGGCGGTGCTCAGCCGCTTCGTCTTCCACGTGGCGATGCCCGCCGCACTGTTCCTGATGATCGCCCGCACCCCGCTGGAGCGGTTCGCCAACGCCTCGATGCTCGCCTTCGCCGCCGGCACCGCCTTCGCGACCGGCCTCGGACTGCTCGCCGGACGGTTGCTGTTCCACCGCAAGCCCGGCGAGCTCGCGATCGGCGGCATGGCCGCCGGGTACGTCAACTCGGCCAACCTCGGGATACCCGTGGCGATGCAGGTCCTCGGCGACGCCTCGTTCGTCGCGGCGGTCGTCCTGTTCCAGATCCTGTTCGTCACCCCCGCCGTGCTCGCCGTCCTCGACGGCCGCGGCGCCGGGCTCCGCGCCCTGCTCACCCTCCCGCTGCGCAACCCCGTCCTGCTGGCGACCGCGCTCGGCGCCGTCGCCTCCGCGACCGGCCTGCACCTGCCCGCCGAGCTGAACCACTCCTGCGAGCTCCTCGGCGGCGCCGGCGTCCCGACCGCCCTCGTCGCCCTCGGCATCTCGCTGCACAACCGCCCGCCCGCGGACGCCGGTTCGCGTCGCGCCGAGGTCGGACTGACCGTCCTGGTCAAGACGCTCGTCCAGCCGCTGGCCGCGTACGCCGTCGCCGCCTTCGTACTCCACCTTCCGCCGCACCAGTTGCTGACCGTCGTGCTCTTCTCCGCGCTGCCGACCGCGCAGAACGTCTACGTCTACGCCCGCGAGTACGGGCAGGGCACGGCGCTCGCCCGGGACGCGGTGCTGTGGTCGACGCTGGTGTCGATGGCGACGCTGTCGGTGATCAGCTGGTCGCTCGGGTCCGCGTGACTCCTGGCCTCGTGCGACGCCTCGGCACCACTGGCCCCACCCGTTCCACTACCCGGCCCGCACAAGTGACCACTGCCCGTACACGACACGACAGTTGGCCCGCCTGATGCGTACAGAACGGTGGTTCCGCCGCCCCTCGCCGGCCGCCGGTGGAATGCTGGCGGCCATGAGCCAACCGGACTCCACCTCCGCCGGACCCGCAGCCCTCGCCGGCCCCCCGGACCTCGTCGAACACCGCCACTGCCCGGCCGTCGTCACGCTCCCGCAGGCCGACGTGGACCACTTCAACCACGTCCCGCGCGCCGCCTTCGTGATGGAGCCGCGACTGCGCTGCGAGCTCACCGCCGGCCACGGCGGCTCCCACTCCGCGCTCGTCCAGGGCGTCGGCTACGACCTGCACTGGGCGTCCTGGCCGGAGTACGCCGTCGAGGTCGCCGCCCGCTGCCCCGAGGAGGCGCCCTTCGAGGGCGCCGAACCACCGCGCGAGGCCGACATCTGCCTGCTGCGCGAGGGCCACCCGGGGCCGCACTACGGCGACACCTGGTTCTGAAACCGGCTCCGACTCTGGTGCCGGCTCTGGTTCCGAACCAGGTTCCGGCCGGGTTCCGACCCGGGCCGGCACCCCGTTCCGGCCGGGTTCCGGCCCTCCCGCCGGCGGCTCCGGGCTCACGCCCCGCGGGCCGCCGCCACCACCTCCGTCATCGCCAGCAGGAAGCGCCGGGCCGTCGCCAGCTCCGCCGCGTCGAACCGGCCCATGGCGCCCACCAGGTCGCCGATCAGCCCGCCGAAGAAGCCCTGTCCGAGCTCCATCGCACGCTCTTCGACCACCAGCCGCACCTTGCGCCGGTCCCCCGGGTCCCGTTCGCGCCGGATCAGGCCGAGCCGCTCCAGCCGGTCCACCAGCCCGGTGGTGCCCGCCGAGTTGAGCCGCAGCGCCTCGCCGAGCCGGCCCGGGGTGACCACCTCCCCGGCCCTGGCCGCGTCCAGCAGGTGGATCAGCGCCCGCAGATCGGTCGGGTGCAGCCCGCTGCGCGCCGCGAACTCGGCCCCGAACAGGTCGAGTTCGACGGTCAGTCCGCGCAACAGGTGGACCAGCCGCATCGGCTCCTCGACATCGGACAACCCCGGCCTCCTTCCTCGGCACCCCCAGGTGCCGTATTCTCTCGCTGAGCGAGATACTTGTGCAGCGAGTGATTCCATCATCCCAGCGGAGGCCCGCCATGTCTGCGACCGCACCTGCCTCACCGTCCGCGTCGGCCGCGCGCACGGCGCCGTTCTTCGCCGCGTACGACGCGCTCCTCGCCCGCTGGCCCCTCCCGGTCGAGCCGGTCGACGTCCGCACCGCCCACGGCACCACCCGGGTCAACGCCTGCGGCCCGCGCGACGGCCACCCCCTCGTCCTGCTCCACGGCGGCGGCGCCACGTCCGCCATGTGGTTCGCCATCGCCCCCGCCCTGGCCGCCGCCGGGCACCGCGTCCTCGCCGTCGACCTCATCGGCGACCCGGGCCGCAGCGTCCACGACGGCGCCGCGCTCGGCGGCGTCCCCGGGCTCATGGCGTGGCTGGACGCCGTCCTCGACGGGCTCGGCGTCCAGGAGGCCGACCTCTGCGGCCACTCCTACGGCGCCTGGACCGCCGTCGAGTACGCGCTCCACGCGCCGGGACGGGTCGGACGCATCGCCCTGCTCGACCCCAACAACGTCTTCGCCGGCTTCCGCCCCGGCTACCTGCTGCGCGCCCTGCCGCTCTTCCTCCCCCGCCGCACCGCCGACCGCGCCCGCGCCTACCTCGCCTGGGAGAGCGGCGACACGCCCCGGCTCGACGCCGACTGCCGCGAGGTGTACGCGCTCGGGTACGCCGACTTCCCCGCCTCCCGCATCGTCACCGGCCCCCGCCCGACCGCCGACCGCCTGCGCACGCTCACCGCGCCGACGCTCGCCCTGTTCGCCGAACGCAGCCGCGCCCACGACGCCCACCGCGTCGCGGACGCCACCCGCCGCGCCCTGCCCGACGCCACCGTCACCGTCCTCCCGGGCCTGGCCCACCACAACCTGCCGGCAGCCGGGGCGGAGGAGGTCAACCGGCGGCTGACGGACTTCCTTTCGCGGACCAAGGGCTGATACTCGATCACGCGGGCGAGTAGCGCACGAACTCGTGGACCACGCCGGACGCCGGCCCCGGCTGCCGCCGGGAGCCTCAGGCGGCGCGGGTCAGCCGGTCCACCATCTCGGCCATCGCGTCGGCGGGCAGGCTCGGATTGCGGGCGGCGGCCGTGGCCGTGCGCGGGTCGTGCAGCGAGCTCGCCAACTGCTCGGCGGGGACTCGGGGGTGAGCTGCGACGGCGGCGCGGACGTCCACGTCGGGGTCGTCCAGGAGGCGCCGGACGGCTTCCTCCGTCAGGCGCGGGTCCGTCGCCGCCCTGCGGCGGACTTCGGGGCTCGGGTCGCGGGTGAAGCGCTCGACGAGGGCGGGGAGCGATTCCTCGTCGTCGAGGGCCAGGCGGCGCATGTGGGGGTCGGGGTCGTCGGCGAAGCGCAGGAGGCCCGTGCGGGGGAAGTTCGGGTGGCCGTGGGGGCGGTCGGGGTGGGAGAGGCTGCCGGTCCACCAGCGCCAGACGTCCAGGAGGAGTTCGGCGGGGGCGTCGTCGCAGGACTCGGCGAGGAAGAGGTGGACGACGCGGTCCTCGTCCGCGGCGAGCCGGGTCACGACGTCGGGCGGGAGCCGGCGGGCGCGGGCGACGCTACGGCGGATCGTGGGGTGGGCGGAGGCGGCCAGTTCGCGCATCGCGTCCGGGTCGGCCTGCCGGGCCAGCACCCAGGGGAGCGCATGATGGTATTCGTGCTCCTCAAGGTCGACGCGGACGGCGGCGCGACGCTCCTCGGTCAGATCGGGCCGGACGGACACCGTGAAGCGCACGTCCTCGTCCTCGTCCTCGGCCAGCAGGTCGACGACGTCCGCGGGCAGGTGCGGGTTGCGGGCGAGTGCCCCCCGCTCGCGGGCCGGAGAGGTCCGGGCCGACTCCCGTGCCAGGTCCGGTTCGAGGCGGCAGGTCGCGAGTACGACGTCGCGGCTCCCGAAGAGCGCGAGCACGTCGCGGGGCATCGGGTGATCGGCGTGGTGCAGAAGCAGCGCGACCTCACGGACCCGGCCGGCCGGGTCGGCGAGCAGTGAGTGCCGGGCCTCCTCGCCCAGGTGCGGCCAGGCCGCCGGGCAGGCCTCGGCGCGGACGGCCGGGTCCGCGTCGCCGGCGAGCCGGACGGCGAGCGCGACGGGCAGTCCGGGAAGGCGGGCCGCCTCGGCGCGGACCCGGGCGGAGGGGTCGGTCGCGAGCTGCCGCAGTACGTCGACGGGCAGTTCGGCGGCCCGGTCGGCCGCCATGACGGTGAGGGTCCAGCGGCGCCGGGCATCCGGCTCGTCCAGGATCAGCCGCACCCACCGGTCGGCGGTGATGCCCGGCTGGGACTCGGCCGCGCGGGCCCGGACCTTCCACTCGGGGTGGGCGAGCGCGGCCGCCACGGCCACGGGCGGGCGGGGGCTCCACAGGAGGGCGGGATACGCGCCGAGGAGGGCGGGCCACAAGGCGTCGGGCAGGGCCGGATTGGCGGCGAGGCCGTGCGCCCACGCGTCGCGCAGGTCGGGGGCGAGGGGCTCGTGGGTCACCGGGCGCCCTTCGAATCCGCGGTCAGGCCGGTGATCAGGGCGGTGAGGGCGGCCTGGAGGTCGGCACAGCGAGTGCCC
Source organism: Kitasatospora sp. NPDC059722 (assembly GCF_042733235.1). Classification (NCBI taxonomy): domain Bacteria; kingdom Bacillati; phylum Actinomycetota; class Actinomycetes; order Kitasatosporales; family Streptomycetaceae; genus Kitasatospora; species Kitasatospora sp. NPDC059722. Next base: position 41,413 of record NZ_JBHWGD010000038.1, on the reverse strand, counting down.
GGGCCCCGGTCGGGGACCTCGGCGTGGACGCGAGTGAGGGCGGGGAGCGCCTGCGGATCCGCGGCGGCGAAGGCGGCGGCGCGCTGATTGGGCCGGCGGGGCGGGCTGACGGGGTGTTCGGAGAGGAGTTCGCCGAGCACCAGCTGCCAGCAGGAGCGGAACGCGGAGGCCGCGCGGGCCGGCGGGAGCCCGGCGGCCAGCAGGTCGGCGAGGCAGGCGTCGTTGAACGGCAGGGCGTTCTCGGCGACGAGTTCACCGCGGATGAGGACGTGCAGCACCCAGGCGTGGCCGGCCATGTAGTCGTGCGCGCCGAGCAGGCGGCGGAGCAGGCGGGCGGTCGGTTCCGCGCCGGGGACGTCCACCGGGAGGCCGGCGGCGATCTCCTCCAGTACGGCGAGCAGCAAGGTGTCGCGGTCGGCCACGTGCCGGTACAACGAGGCGGCGGCGGTGCCGAGTTCGGCCGCGACCGCGCGCATGGTGAGGGCGTCTATGCCGTCCCGCTCGATCACGCGGCGCCCGGCGGCGACCACGGCGGCGGTGGTGAGGCCCGGCCGGGGCCGCCGTGGGCCGTACCGGCCTCGCTCGGCGGCCGGTGCTCCGTCCGGTGACGCCCTCCGCTCAGACGCCTCCCGGTCCGACCTCCCCCGCTCGGGCATGTCCCGCTCAGGCACTTCCTGCTCTGGCCTCTCCCGTCCTGGCATCCCGTCATCCTGCCACGCCGGACCGGGCTTCCCACCTGCGCGCTTGCCGACCCATGCAAGTAAGGCTTACCTTACGCGAACAACGTTCGCATTCGGTGGTCGCCGTGCCCGAATCAGTCCTCTCCACACCGTTGACCACGACCACCGCCGCGCCGCCCGGGCCCGGCGGCCCGCGCAAGTCCCTCGTCCTCGCCACCGCGTGCCTGTGCCAGCTGATGGTCACGCTCGACGCCAGCATCGTGAACATCGCACTGCCCGCCATGGGCGGCTCCCTCGGCTTCGCCGACAGCGCGCTGCCGTGGGTGGTCAACGCCTACGCGCTCGCGTTCGGCGGACTGCTCCTGCTCGGCGGCCGGGTCGCCGACCTGGCCGGGCACCGCCGGGCGCTGCTCGCGGGACTGGTCCTGTTCGGCGTGGCGTCCGTACTCGGCGGCTTCGCGCAGACGCCCGCGCAGTTGATCGCCGCGCGTGCCGGACAGGGCGTCGCGAGCGCCGTCCTCGCCCCGATCGGCCTGACCCTGATCATGGTCACCTTCACCGAGGGCGCCGCCCGGGCCCGGGCGCTCGGCGTCTGGTCGATGGTGACGGCGGGCGGCAGCGCGCTCGGCGTGCTGCTCGGCGGCGTGCTGACCGATCTGCTCGACTGGCGCTGGGTGTTCTTCGTGAACGCCCCGCTCGTCCTGGTGGCCGCCGCCCTCGCGTCGCGCTCCGTCGCCACCGCCCGGCCGCCGCGCGCGGGACGACTCGACGTGGTCGGCGCCGCCCTCGGCACCGGTGCGATGAGCGTGCTCGTGTACGGGCTGATGTCGACCGACCGACACCCGTGGGGCTCGCCCCGGACCATCGCCACCCTCGGGACCGCCGTGCTGCTCGGCCTCGCGTTCCTCGGCTGGGAGGCCCGGTTCGCGTCCGCGCCGATCGTGCGGCTCGGCGTGCTGCGAGTGCGGACGGCGTGGGTCGCGAGCCTGATCGTCACCCTGATCGGCGCGGCGATGCTGGCCGGCTTCTACTTCTGCTCGCTGCACCTGCAGAACGTGCTGCACTACGGGCCACTCGCCGCGGGCGCCGCCTTCCTGCCGTTCTGCGCCGGGACGATGGCGGGCAGCATCACGGCCGGCCGCCTGGGCGCCCGCTTCGGCGGGCGGGCGACGCTCACCGGCGGGCTGGTGCTGGCCGGGCTCGGGATGCTGTGGTTCAGCGGGCTCAGGGTCTCGTCCGGCTATCTGACGGCGTTCGTCGGGCCGTCCGTGGTCGCCGGCGCCGGCGTCGGGATCTGCATGGTGGCCAACACGGCGATGGGCACGTCCGGCGTCGACCCGCGCGAGGCCGGGCTGGTCAGCGGGCTGCTGAACGCCGGGCGCCAGTGCGGCGGAAGCATCGGCCTCGCCGTGCTCTCCACCCTCGCCGTCGCGGCGACGCGGCACGCCGCGGCGGCCGGTGACTCCGCTCCGGCAGCGCTCGCGGCGGGCTACGACCGGGCGTTCGTCGTCACCGCCGTACTGCTGGCCGTGGCGGCGCTGATCGCGGTCGTGTTCGTCCCGGCGCCGCCGCGGCGGAAGGCGGCGGGCGTGTGACTCCCCTGGCCGCCGCAGCACCAGCCCGGGCGCTGCGGCGGCCCAACCCGGCTGCGCCGGGGGCGAGTTCAGCCACCGATGCAGTGGATCGGCTTAGTAGATCAGGTAGCCGGGGCGGTGCCCCTCGTCCTCGATCTCCCCGGTGGCCTGGACCCGCAGCTTGCGGGACAGCTCCTCCAGGGCGCGCGAGGCCGCGACCTCCTCGCCGATCCTGGCGAGCGGACGGTCGTCCGCGCTCTTCACCGACTCGCCGTGCGCACTGAGGCCCGGGGCCCTCGCGCCGGTCAGCCTCGCCTCGCACGTCGTGTGCACGCCGTCTTCGTCGAAGCTCAGCTCCACGTCCCACTGGTTGTGCATGCCACACCTCCTGGCACCGGCCCCCGTCGCGCCTGTCCCGGTCGGCACGGACGGTGCACCGCGGGCGGCCGCTCACACCAGCGTGCGCCCGCCGCGCCCACCCCGGCAAGCGCGGGGGCCGGCTCCGGGTCCGACCGGCTCCGGCGCCCCCGCGCTGGGCGGGCCTGCGCTGGGCGGCCCTGCGCTGGACGGTCCCGCGTTGGACGGTTGCGCCTGGACCGTCCCGCCGTCGAACGGCCCCGTCGGCGCCCCGGCGGTAGGCTGACGGAAGGCGCCGCGACCGCTGCCCGACCCCAGGACCGCCGACGCGGCGCAGGCAGCGATCCGCCGAACGGCGACCGGCAACCGGCGATCGGCGACGTCGGGGCAGCGACACACCGGGTGGTCCCTCCGTGGCGGTCTTCCTCCTCGCTCTGAGCGCCGCCTGCTGCCTGGGCCTCGGGTTCGTCCTCCAGCAGCACGCCGCGCAGCGGGCCCCACGTGCCGACATGCTGCACTGGCGACTGCTGCTGGACCTGATGCGGATGCCCGAATGGCTGCTCGGCACCGGGTTCATGGTCAGCGGACTGATCCTCTCCGCGCTCGCGCTCAACAAGGGCGAGGTGTCGCTCGTCGAACCGCTGCTCGCGACCAACCTCCTGTTCGCCATGGCCCTCTCCCGCATGCTGACCCGTCAGACCCTCGGCCGCTCGGGCTGGGCCGGAGTCCTGTTGCTGGGGCTCGGGGTGACGGCGTTCATCGTGGCCGGGCAGCCCTCCGGGGGCGGAGCGCCCGCCGGGGAAATGCGGCACTGGCTGGTGGTCGGCACCGTCGTCGGGCTCGTCCTGCTGCTGGTGTCGGCGGCCCGGAAACTGCCGCTCTTCGAGGAGGCGACGCTGCTGGCCCTCGCCGCCGGCCTCCTGTATGGACTGCAGGACGCACTGACCCGCACCACCACCCAACGGCTCGACCACGACGGGCTCTCCGCCGTGCTGCGCACCTGGCAGCCGTACGCCGTGATCGTGGCGGGCGTCATCGGGCTGCTGCTCGTGCAGAGCGCCTTCGAGGCCGCGCCGCTGCGGATGTCCCTGCCCGCGCTCACCGCCGCCCAGCCGATCGCCGGAATCGCCTGCGCGGTCGGCTTCCTCGGCGACCGGCTACGGGTGACCCCGAGCGCACTCGCCTGGGAGTCCCTGGGACTGGTCGCGATCGTGGTCGGCGTGATCGTGATCGGCCGCCACCCGGCGATGCCCGGCACCGTCCGCGACACCCTGGAGAGCATCGGCGCGCCCCCGGACGACCGCCTCGACGACGGCACGCCGGAGAGCGGTGCCCCCGACGGCGGGACGGACGGCGGCGCGAGCATCCGGACGGACGGCGGCGCGAGCAGCACCCCCGACAGCCGGACGGTCGGCCCGACCGGCCGCAACGTGAACGGCCCAGCGGACAACCGGACGGACGACGGCCCGGCGGACGGCCCTGTTGACGGCCCACCCGACAGCCCACTCGACGGCCCGCCCGACGGCCCGGCGAAAGGCTAGGCAGCCGGATGTGCTGGAGCGCGCAGGCGGACGCGGTGGCCGGTGGGGTCATCGTGGGCCTCGGAGTCGCGTGCCTGGTCCGCGCCCGCCGTTCCGGCCGCCCGCAGCGGCTGCCGCTCGCCGCGCTCCCGCTCGTGCTGGGCGCGCACCAACTGATCGAGGCGGTCGTCTGGCTCGGCGCGGACGGCGATCTGCCCGCCGCCCTCGCCGACTGGGCGCGCACCGCCTGGGCGGCGATCGCCCTGCCGCTCCTGCCCGTGTACGTCCCGGCCGCCGTGTGGTGCGCGAGCACCGAACCGGGCCACCCGGCCGGACCGGACCGCCGTCGCGTGCTGTCGGGCCTCACCCTGCTCGGCACGGTCGTCACCGTCCCGCTCGCCATCGCCGTCGCCGCCCACCCGGTCGTGGCCACCGAGCACGGCCACACCCTGACGTACGGCATCGGCGTGCCGCACCCGGCCGTCCTCCTGGCCGGCTATCTCCTCACCACCATCGGTTCCCTCCTCATCAGCGGCGACCGCGACCTGCGCCGCCTCGGAATCCTGACCGGCCTGGCCGCCGCCCTCTGCGCCCTGCTCTGGCGGATCGCCTTCCTCTCCACGTGGTGCGCCCTCGCGGCGCTGGTCAGCGTGCTGCTCGTGCACTGGGCGGGCCGCCCTCCGTACGCGCCGACGCCGGGTGGTAGCGGGCGTCCTTCCGGGGCCAGTCGTGCGCGAGGAACGGCGGCCGGTCCACCCGGTCGAAGCACCGCACCAGGAACTCGGTGAACGTCCCCGCGGTCTCGAACCACTCGCCGCACTCACTCCACACGATGATCCGCCAGTCGTCCGGATCCGGTTCCTCGGCGAGGAACCAATACGTGTTGGCCTGTCCGTCGGCCCCCCACAGGACGAGCCCGCCCGCCTCGGGATGGAACGGCCACGGAAAGCGCTCGTAGTCCTCCGGCCCTCGCGGCCACCCGTGCTTCCAGAGCCGCTCGGCCTCCTCTGTGCTCCCCTCCATCGGCCGCTCCAACTGCAGGTACTCGTCGACCGTGCCCGAGCCGTAGAGGTCCAGGAAGGCCTTGTAGTCCGTCGGTAGTCGGAACCCGAGCCAGGCTTCCGAGGCCGCCCAGAGCTCAGGCTGCGCCGACCCCCACGTCGCGGGCTCGCCCAGCAGTTGCCTCAGTTGGCCAAGCGCTCTGCCAGCCATGGCCGCACCCCCTTCCGATTCGTACGAGCCGCATACTGCGCCGCCCCACTGACAGCCCCCAGCCCCTCACCGACGCCTCCCCCTGCCGCACGGCTCCGCCTACCCCCGCGCGGGCTCCGCTGCCCGGTCGGGTTCGTCCGCCACCGCCGGGGCGCGGCCGCGCAGGCGGTCCATCTCGCGCCACTCCCGGCGGAGACCGGCCGCGCCCGTGGTCGCGAAGTACAGGACCCCGGACGCGACCAGCACGGGTATCAGCCCGACCAGCGCCACCGCCGCGCCGGCGAGGAGGCCGCCGAGGGGGATCCCGGCCCAGGCGAGGGAGTCGCCGAGGGCATGGACGCGGCCCAGGAGCGGGCGGGGCACCCGCTCGAAGAGCACCGCGCCGAGGATCGGGTTCAGGAAGCCCGAGCCGAAACCCGCCACCGCGAACACCGCCACCACCGTCCACAGCGGGGCGCCGGACGCGAGCACGAGGAAGCGCGGTGCCCCGGCGAGCAGGAAGCCGGCGAAGAAGACGGCGCGGCGCGGCAGCCGGTGGGCGACGCCCGCCGCGATCAGGCTGCCGGCCACCGCCGCGATCCCCATGGCACTGCCGGTGAGGCCGATCGCCGCCGGGCCGTTCCCGGAGTCCTGCGCCCAGACCGGGACCAGCACGGTCGCGAAGCCGGCGTCCAGCAGGTTGGTGATGCCGATCGTCACGATGACGGTGAGCAGCAGCGGTTCGGCGCGCAGGAAGGCGAAGCCCTCGCGGAACATCCGCCAGTACCCGCCGCCGCCCGGTCCGGCCATGCCCGGTTCGACCGCACCCGGTCCGGCAGCACCGGCCCCGGTGGCCGGCACCGCCGTCCGCCCCATCCCGCGCGGCAGCGCGAGGGCGATGATCAGCGAACCCAGTGCGAACGCCGCCGCGTTGACCACCACGCCGGCCATCGGGCCCGCCATCGCGACGAGCCCTCCGCCGACCGCCGGGCCGAGCGTGGAGGCAAGCCGCTCGGTGACGCCGGAGAGCCCGGTGGCGCGCTCCAGCGGCACCCGCGCGCGGTCCGCCGCCTCCGGCACCATGACGGACTTGGCGAGGTCCCCGGGGCCGCGCATCGCGCCGATCACCGCGACCATCCCGAGCAGCAGCCCGAACGGCAGCAGCCCCAGCGCGTGCAGCAGCGGCACCAGTCCGGCCGCGACGGCACTCACGGCGTCCGTCGTCCAGGAGACGACGCGCGGGCCGAGACGGTCGACCAGGGGCCCGGTCAACGCCTTGACCAGCACGTACGGCGTCATCTCGGCGAAGGCGACCAGACCCGTCATGGTGGCGCTGCCGGTCGTCGCGAGGACGAACCAGGGCAGCGCGACGGCCGAGACCCGGGTGCCCGTCAGCGAGACGGCCGAGGAGGCCAGCACCCCGACCAGCGGCCGGAGGCTCCGTGCGGGGCCGACGGCGGCGGTGGTCATCCTTGCTCCCCCTCCTGGTCGTCCACCTGGTCGTCCACCTGGTCGGCGTCCGCCGTGGCCTTCGGCTCGGGCAGCACGTGGACGACGACGGCCACCGGCTCGGCGCCCCCGGGCACCGGGCCCTCAGCGTCCAGCCGCCGGTAGCGCGCGACCACGGCGGCCAGGTCGTCGGCCAGTTGCCCGGCCTCCTCCGGCGTCAGGCGGAGCACCAGATCGCTCAGGTCGACCGCCTTGCGCCACTCGCGCGGCATCGTCTCGAAGGCGTTGAGCGCGCGCTGCCCGGTCAACGTGTGCGCGGCGAGGACGGACCGCAGGTACCCGACGACCGTCTCCGGCTCTTCGTCGGCCTGGTCCTCCCCCGTCCAGACCGTGAGCGTGTGCACCGACCGCCACCACCGCTCGCGCGCGTTGCCGCGCCCGGGATCCTCCTCGACGAAGCCCGCGGCGGCGAGCTGGCGGAGGTGGTAGCTCGTGGCCCCCGAGTTCAGCCCCAGCTGCTCGGCGAGCCTCGTCGCCGTGGACGGGCCCTGCTTGCGCAGCAGCCCGACCAGTTGCATGCGCACTGGGTGGGCCATCGCGCGCATGCCCTTGGCGGTGAGTACGGCGTGCGGGTCGTCACTGTGCATCCAGCCACGGTCATCGGTCATGGCATGAGCGTAGGACCGCAAAGAATTCTTTGCAAAGGGTTTTTTGCGAAGAACTCTTTGCGGTCCACGCGAGGCACCGCGGACCGGACCGGACTCCACCCCGCGCGTCACCGAACTCCACCGGACGCGTCACTCGTGGGCGACCGCCAGGATCAGGACCACCGTCAGCCCGCCCCCGGGCGTCGCCTCCACCGCGACCCGCCCGCCGGACGACAGCACCAGGCCGTGCAGCGCGGGCCCGACCGGCCCGTCCGGCCGCACGCCCGCGAGCAGCCACTCCCGCGCCTCCGGGAGCTCGCACGCGCCGCGGTCCGCGACCCGGATCTCCACCCGCCCGCGCGCCCGCCCGAACCCGCCGGGGCCGCCACCGGCGCCCGGCCCGAGGCCCAAGCCCAATGCCCCCAGCCCCGGCAGCGCCGGCGCGGCCACCGCCTCCGCCCGCACCAGCACCCGTTCGCCGACCGGGCTGCGCCGGACCGCGTGGTCGACCAGCCCGCCGAGCGCCGCCTCCAGCCGCCGGGCGTCCCCGGCCACCACCGGCAGCCCGGGCGCGACGCGGACCGTCACCGCCGCCGACCGCCCGCCGCCGCGGACCACCCGGCGCACCACCTCGGCGACCTGGACGTGCCGCGCCTGCGGCTCGCACCCGGTCTTCCGGTCCGTCCAGCCGAGGCGCACCAGCTCCGGCCGCGAGAGCGTCCGCGGCCCGGCCATCACCCCCGGGTGGAACGTTCCGGCGACACCGTCCCGGCCGCCTGTGCCCACGCTCCGGGCGCCGCCCGACCGCCCGAATCCGCCCGGCCGCCCGAACGCGCCGAACGCGCCGGACCACCCGAACCCGCCCGGCCGCCCGTGGCCGTCGGAACCGCCGAAGGCACCGAGCACCCGCGCCCCCGACGCGACGTAGCCCCAGAGCTTCCCGCGTGTCATCGCCCTGCCCCTCGCACATCACCGGCGGCCGTCGTCAGCACCGCGGCCGGCCGGAGCGGGCCGCTTCCCCGGCCCTCCCGCCCAGCCTGCGCCCCCTCCGCCCGGGTGACAATCGGGCCAGGGGGCGCGAAACGGGCGCATTCCCCCGCCGAGCGGCCGGTCGCGCACCCCCCGACCGGCGGGGAACGGGCAAACCGGCCGAGAACGGGACAGGCACCGACAGGAGAGCCAGCCGAGAACGAGGCAGGTACCGACCGGAGAACCAGAGCAGAACACGGCAGCGAGCGCACCGGGAACGAGACCGGAAACCAGCACAGGCGGGCCGTCGACCCCCCGCCCTAAACTGGCCCCATGCCCCGGCTCAACGACCAGGTGCGGGAGCTGCTCCAGGAGTACGCCGACCTGATCAACATCACCGGCGGGGACGCGTTCCGGGCCCGCGCCTACGAGAAGGCCGCACGCGCGGTGGGCGGTCACCCGGAGGACGTCGCCGGACTGGACGCCAAGGGCCTCCAGCAGATCCCCGGCGTCGGCAAGTCCACCGCGGAGAAGGTCGCCGAGTACCTCTCCACCGGTCGGATCGGCGCGCTGGAACAGCTGCGCGCCGAAATCCCGTCCGGTGTGCGGGAGATGATGGCCGTCCCCAGCGTCGGCCCGAAGCGTGCCCTCGCCCTCTACCGCGACCTCGGGATCGCGTCCGTCGACGAGCTGGCCGAGGCGATCCGCGGCGACCGGCTCGGCGGCGTGGCCGGTTTCGGCGAGCGCAGCGGCGAGAAGATCCTGCACGGCATCGAGTTGATGCGGCAGTCCGGCGGGCGCACCCTGCTGGACGCCGCGACCGAGCTCGCCGAGCAGCTCGTGGCCGCGATCTCCGCCGTGCCCGGCTGCACCCGCTGCGCGTACGCGGGTTCGCTGCGCCGGATGCGCGAGACGGTCGGCGACATCGACGTCCTCGCGACCGCCGAGGACTCCGCCCCGCTGATGGCCGCGCTCACCGAACTCCCCTACGTGGCCGAGGTGATAGCGAGCGGGCCGACCAAGACCTCGGTGCTCACCACCGGCGGCGTCCAGGTGGACCTGCGGGTGGTGCCCGAGGAGGACTGGGGTGCGGCGCTCGTCTACTTCACCGGGTCGAAGGCGCACAACATCAAGCTGCGCACGATGGCCGTCCGGGCCGGCCTGAAGCTGTCCGAGTACGGCCTCTTCGAGGTGGGCGGCGAAGCGGAGGGCAAGACCGACGGCAGGACCAAGGGAAGAGCGGCCGAGGGCGCCAAGGTCGTGTCCGCGACGGAGGACGAGGTGTACGCGGCGCTCGGCCTGCCCTGGATCGCGCCGCCGCTGCGCGAGGACCGGGGCGAGGTCGAGGCGGCACTGCGCGGCGAACTCCCGGACCTGGTCCAGGAGTCGGACCTGCGCGGCGACCTCCACACGCACACCGACCTGACCGACGGGCTGGCCACGCTGGAGGAGATGATCGACACCGCCGCCGCCCGCGGCTACGCGTACTACGCCGTCACCGACCACGCGCCCGACCTCGTCATGCAGCGGATGACCGACGAGAAGATGCTCGCCCAGCGCGAGCAGCTGCGCCGACTGGCGGCCCGGCACAAGAAGTTGCGCCTCCTGCACGGCACCGAGCTGAACATCGGCCCGGACGGCGGCGTCGACTGGCCGCCCGAGTTCCTGGCCGGCTTCGACGTGTGCGTGGCCTCGGTGCACTCGCACTTCGGCCTCGACCGCGCCGCCCAGACCCGCCGCCTGGTCCGCGCCTGCGAGAACCCGTACGTGCACGTCATCGGCCACCTCACCACCCGCAGGATCGGGCGGCGCGGCCCGATCGACGTCAACCTGAACGCGGTGTTCGAGGCCGCCGCGCGCACCGGGACGGCGATCGAGATCAACAGCTCCCCGCAGCGCCTGGACCTGCGCGACGAGGACGTGCTGCGGGCGAAGAAGCACGGCGTGCGCTTCAGCATCGACAGCGACGCGCACGCGACGCCACACCTGGCCTACCCGCGGTTCGGCATCGGCACGGCGCAGCGCGCGTGGCTCACCGCCGAGGACGTCGTCAACACCTGGACGTGGCAACGGCTGAAGCGCTTCCTCCGCAAGGACGCGCTGCGCTGAGAACCGCCGGGCGGCCCCGCCGCACCAGGACCGCCCGGGGAGGTCAGCCGAACGACGCCCCCGGCGAGGCGAGCACGCGCGCCGCGCTGCGGTGTCCGAGCCCGGCGGCCAGGTGGAGGTCGCCGGTGTCCAGGAAGCCGGCGAGGAACCCCGCCGCGAACGCGTCCCCCGCGCCGGTCAGGTCGCGCACGTCGGCCACCGGCGGCACCGCCACCGTGAACGGCGGCTCGCCCGGCACGTCGACGGTGGTCGCGTCGGCGCCCGCCTTGGTGACGACCGTGGTGGCGGCGAGGCGGGCCCGTTCCGGCCCGGGCGTCCCGTCGGCCAGCAGTCCGAGGTAGGCGGACTCGGAGCGGTTGGCGAACACGAAGGTCGGCGCCAACTCGGCCAGCAGGCCGAGGAACCGCTCCCGTCCGAACTGTTCCAGCATGCCCGTCGACGAGGCGTCCACCGAGGTGGTGCCGCCCGCCTGCCGCACCCGGGCGAGCGCGTCGACGGCGCTGCGGCCGACGGGCTCGCCGTCGAAGGAGTAGGCGGGCACGTGCAGGTGGCTCAGGCCGGCCAGCCACGCGTCCGGCACGCGGTCCAGCAGCGTGGCGGCGCCCCGGTCGGGCAGCATGGTGCGCTCGCCGTCGCGGTCGATGAGCACCACGACGCTGCCGGTCCGGCCGCGCCGCTCGACGCGCACGTCCACGCCGTGGCCGGTCAGTTCGGCGACGACGCCGTCGCCGACCGGGTCGTCCCCGACGCAGCCGATGAAGCGGGCCGGGACCTGCCCGGCCGCGAAGCACGCGACGTTGGCGGCGCTGCCGCCGCGCCGGCGGAACACCCGCGCGGCGGAGTCGGTGCCGTGGCGCAGCGGGCCGTCGACCCACACGACGACGTCCTCGACGAGGTCGCCGAGCACCCCCAGCACGGCTCAGGCCTTTCGCGCGGCGGCGAGCGCGGTCGCGATCTCGCCGCCGAGGCGGACGTTGCCGCGGTAGACCTCGACGTTGACCTCCAGGCTGCGGCCCTGCGTGTCGCGCTGGATGAAGTCGAGCAGGAACGGCGTGGACGCGTTGCCGGTGACGCCCCGGCGGTCGGCCTCGGCCCAGGCGCGGGCGAGGATGCCGTCGAGCTCCTCCGGGGGGAGCTGCTCGGCGGGGTCGACCGGGTTGGCGATCAGGACGGCCTGCGGGAGGCCGAGGCCGTCGCGCGCGTCGATGACGCGGGCGGCTTCCTCGGGCGAGTCGACGCGGAAGGCGATCTCGTGGCCGGAGTCGGTGACGTAGAAGCCGGGGTACTTGGTGGTGCGGTAGCCGATGACCGGGATGTTGAAGGTCTCGAAGCGCTCCAGGGTGGCCCGGATGTCGAGGATCGACTTCACGCCGGCGCTGATGACGGTGACCGGGGTGGCGGCCAGCGTGGTCATGTCGGCCGACTCGTCGAAGCTCTCGGAGGCGCCGAAGTGCACGCCGCCGAGGCCGCCGGTGGAGAACACCCGGACGCCCGCGCGGTGGGCGAGGAAGGCGGTGGCGGCGACGGTGGTGCCGCCGTGCCGGCCGAACGCCGCGACCACCGGGAGGTCGCGCAGGCTGACCTTGTCGATGCCGTCCGTGGCGGACAGTTCGGTGATCTGCTCGGTGCTCAGGCCCACCGTCGGCACGCCCGCGTGGACGCCGATGGTCGCCGGGACGACGCCCGCCTCGCGCAGCCGTTCCTCGGCCTCCAGTGCCACGGCGAGGTTGCGGGGGCGCGGCAGGCCGTGGGTGAAGATGGTCGATTCGAGGGCGACGACGGGCGTGCCCTCGGCGACCGCCCGGGCGACCTCGTCGGAGACCCGGATGGCCTCGGGGCTGGGGGTGGCCTCGGAGTTGGGCGCGGTGAGTCCGGTCATGGTGGACGCTCTCTGTGACATGCCACTGCGGCGGGGCAAGGTGATGATCAGCGTACGGACGGCTCGGATCGGGATCCAGAATGAGTACTGCCCCTTCCCATAGGCTTTGAACTATGGGTTTGACCTAGGCTTCGGACCATGGGTTTCACCTTGCGTCAGCTGGAGGTCTTCCTCGTCGTCGCCGACACGCTGCACTTCGGCCGGGCCGCCGAGCGGCTGCACGTCTCGCAGCCGACGGTCAGCCAGGAGGTCGCCCGGCTGGAGCGGACGGTCGGCGTCGAGCTGTTCGACCGCAGCCGCCGGTCGGTCCGCCTGACCGAGGCCGGCGAGGTGATGGCCGCCGAGAGCGCCCGGCTGCTCGAACAGGCCGGGGCGCTGCTGGCCCGGGTGCGGCTGCACGAGGAGTCCCGGCTGGGCACCGCCCGGATCGTCGCCTCGCCGAGCGTGGTCAACCGGCTCCTGCCGGCCGTGATCAGCCGGGCCGAACAGGAGCTGCCCGCGCTGGTGGCGGCCGAACTCGCGGTCGACACCGGGCAGGTGTCCGCCACCCTGGCCGCCGAACTCGCCGACATCGGCCTCGGCCGCTTCCTCGCCGAGGTGCCCGGCTACCGGCTGGAACGGATCGCCGACGAGCCGGTCCGGGTGGCGCTCGGCCGCGACCACCCGCTCGCCGGGCGGGACGCCGTCCGGCTCGCCGAACTGCGCGACCTGCCCCTGCTGCTGTGGCCGCGCGAACAGCACCCGCGCTACTACGACCACGTCCTCGGCCTGTGCGCCGACCGCGGCGTGGACCCGCCGGTGCTGGTCAGCCCGCCGCGGATCGTCGGCTCCCGGCTCTACCTGCTCGCCCGCAACCGCGCGTTCTCGCTCGTCCCCGGCTCGATGACCGGCCACCTCACCGGCGACGTCGCCACCGTCCGCCTGGAGGGCCGGGCCACCCTGCCGCTGGAGATGCAGTGGCGCCTCGACGACCGCCGGCCCCGGCTCGCGGCGCTGCGCGACCTGATCCGGCAGGAGGCGGCGGCGCTGGAGTCGGACCGCTGAATCCGACCTCGCCGAAATGTGCCTTGACGGCCCGGGGAGCACCTTGACGGCCCCGCGGACACCTTGACGGTCACATGCCACCGCCGGAAGGATGCGCGGACCGTCCACCCGGCCCGCGGGCACCACGCCGTGGGCCGCCCGACCCGAGCCCCGAGGACACCCGTTGGCCGTCCGCCCCCTGCTCCGCCGCGCCGCCCGCTTACTCGGCGCCGCCGTCCTGACCCTCACCGCGGCCGTCACCGCCGCCGGCCCCGCGCACGCCGACTTCGGCTCCGGCTACCACGACCCGTACACCGCCGAGAAGCCGCTCACCCGGCCCGACACCCGCTCGTGCACCGTCGAGGTCATGCACGAGCGCGAGTTCCGCAACGGCTACGGCAACCCGCCGGACACCCCGTACGACGCCGCCCTCACCCCGCCCGCCGACTGCGCCGGGCCGTGGTCCGCCGTCGTGCTGGACCTCCACGGCCAGGTCGCCGGGCGGCAGTTCGACCGGATCTTCAGCGTGCGGATCGGCGGCGTCCAGGTGCTGCTGTCCTCCACCCCGGAACCGTCGAAGGACGGCATCCGCTGGAACGTCGAGCACGACGTGACCCGCTACGCGCCGCTGTTCGCCGGCGGCCCGCAGCCGTTCAGCTTCGACCTCGCCAACGTCACGGACGCCACCTACACCGGCGTCTACACGATCTCGGCGAGCCTCACCTTCTACACCACCTCGGACCGCTGGCCCGCCCCGCACACCGCGGACCGGCTCCTCACCACCGGCCCGTTCTCGCTCACGCAGGCCACCCCCACCGCCACCCGGGACGTCACCTTCCCGCAGAACCTCGAACGCCTCACCGCCGAGGTCTACACCCGCGGCGGCGGCGCCTGCGAGGAGTTCGCGTACGCCTCCGCGCCCGACGCCTTCGTCAGCGCCAACCCGGGCCTCGGCGCGTGCGGCAAGGGCCCGTTCCGCGAACTGCGGCTCACCGTGGACGGCCGGGTCGCCGGCGCGGTCTGGCCCTACCCGGTGATCTACACCGGCGGCTGGGACCCGCTGCTGTGGCGGCCCGTCCCGAGCATCTTCGCCTTCGACCTGCCCGCCTACCGGATCGACCTCACCCCGTACGTCGGCCTGCTCCTCGACGGCCGCCCGCACAGCGTCGGGATCACCGTCAACGCCGCCGAGGCGCAGAGCAACGACGCCTGGACCGGCCAGGTCAACCTCTTCGCCGACACCGACCACGGCACCGACCGCACCACCGGACAGCTCACCGACTACCGCGTCGCCCCCGAGGCCGCCGTCACCACCACCCTCGCCGACCACGACGGAGGCAGCGGCAGCGGCAGCGGCGACTGGACGGTCGGCGCCGGGCGCCACGACCTCGCGCGCGGCTGGGTGCAGACCTCGCACGGGCGCGTCACCACCGAGGTCCGCGACGACCTCTCCTTCGGCTCGGCCCAGCAACTGCGCGACGGCGGCAACGACGTGACCCTGCACAACGGCACCGACCTCACCCGCTCCACCGCCACCTGGGGCGGCGGCCCGCACCGAACCACCACCGTCCACGAGTCCGAACCGCTCGACGTCACCTACCGCCTCACCCGCGACGCGGCCGGCAACACCGACCAGGTGACCTCGATGGACCTCGGCTACCACCGCGCCGCCACCGCGGCCACCGGCGGCCACGTCACCTCGGTCGCCACCGTCGACCACACGCTGCGTCCGACCGCCCACCGCCACGACGGCGACCGCACCGTCCGCACCGGAGGCAGCACCGAGGACTACCGCAGCACCGGGCCCGACGGGCCGTACCGGCGGACGATCACCACGGTGGACGGCTGGCCCGTGTCGTAGCGGTCACCCGCCGCGAAAATCGTCCCAATTCGGGCGGAAAAACCCTGGTGCACGGCGCCGGGGAAGCGCATGATGAGAGATGGACCTGCGAGGTAGACGAGGAAGTTCGACCGCAGGAGGCAGTGGCGACAGATCGAGACGGATCAGGGTCTGCCGCTGTGAACTACCTCGGTCGACGATCGAACAACCCACGGCCGGAGGACGCGATGTCCGGAGGCCCCTCCGCCTCGCAGGTTCCGCGCGTCCACGGAGCAGCCCCTCGGCTCCGTGGACCGCTCTTTCACGCCTTCTGCCGACTTCACCCCTGACGACTCACACCTGCCGAGTTCACCCCTGCCGGCTCACCCCTGCCGGCTCACTCCTGCTGACTCACCCCTGCCGGCTCACTCCTGCCGACCGGGCACAGCGAACCCCATCTCCCAGGCGTGCACCGCGATGCCCACCCGGTTCCGCACCCCCAGCTTCCGCTGGATGCTGGCCACGTGCGTCTTCACCGTCCCGGCCGAGATGAACAGCTCCGCGGCGATGTCCGCGTTCGTCCGCCCCGCCGCGACCTGCCCGGCGATCTCCACCTCGCGCTCCGTCAGCGCCACCACCGGCGCCGGACGGCCGGCACCCCGGCGCGGCGCCGTCACGTGCCTGAGCAGCCGCACGGTGACCGACGGACTGATCAGGCTCTCGCCCCCGGCCGCCGCCCGCACCGCCTCCGCGAGCAGCGCCGGCCCCGAGCGCTTCAGCAGGAACCCCGACGCGCCGAACTGCAGCGCCGGATACACGTATTCGTCCAGGTCGAAGGTGGTCAGCACCACGACGTGCACGGACCCCGCGAGCCGCCGGGTCACCTCCAGCCCGTCTATGCGCGGCATCCGGACGTCCACCAGCGCCACGTCCGGCCGCAGCCGCGCGGCCAGCTCGACGGCCGCGACCCCGTCCGCCGCCTCCCCCACGACCTCGATGTCCGGCTGCGCCTCCAGGATCCGCCGCACCCCGCGCCGGACCGCCTCCTGATCGTCCGCGATCAGCGTCCGGATGAGCCGCTCCCCCGGAGCCCCGTTCGTACTCGTCACGCCCGGCAGTCTCCCACGCGGGTGCCGTTGCCGGACGGGCCGGAGTGTTCACGCCGGAAACCCGGCGCGGTTCACCTGCGGACCGTCAGGCTGGCGGGCATGAACGCATCCAGTGGACGTCCCCCCGTCAGCAGGCGCGGTCTCCTGGCCGGCGCCACCGGCCTCGGACTCGGCGGCGCCGTGTCCCTCTCCGGCGTCGCGGCGACACCGGCCGCCGCCTCCCCACTGCTGTGGGAACGGCCGGACCGCTCCGGTGCGCCGCGCGTCGCGGGCCTGCACCTCCAGTTCGGCGCGGACGCCTCGCGGGAGGTCGTGGTGTCCTGGCACACCACCGCGTCCGTCGCCAACCCCAGGGTGATGTACGGCACTTCGCACGGCGGCTTCGGCCGCAGCGAGGACGCGTCGACCACCACCTACCGCGACGCCCAGTCCGGCACCGAGGTCCAGGTGCACCACGCCCGGCTGAGCGGCCTGCGCCCCGACACGGACTACGTGTACGCGGCCGTCCACGACGGCGCCACCCCGGAGCTCGGCACCGTGCGCACCGCGCCGCGCGGCCGGGCCGCCTTCACCTTCACCAGCTTCGGCGACCAGGGCACCCCCACCCTCGGCAAGCAGACCGCGAACGGCTGGGCCAACGACAACCTCGGCAGCCTCGCCGCCGGCGACACCACCGCCGGGGTCGAGCGCGTCGCGCCGCTGTTCCACCTGGTCAACGGCGACCTCTGCTACGCCAACCTGGCCACCGACCGCGTCCGCACGTGGTCCGACTGGTTCGAGAACAACTCCCGCTCCGCTCGCCACCGCCCCTGGATGCCGGCGGCCGGCAACCACGAGAACGAGAAGGGCAACGGCCCGATCGGCTACGGCGCCTACCAGGCCTACTTCGACCTGCCGTCCTCCGGCTCCGACGACGAACTACGCGGCCTCTGGTACGCGTTCACGGCGGGCGCGGTGCGCGTCATCAGCCTCAACAACGACGACGTCGCCTACCAGGACGCCGGCAACTCCTACGTCCACGGCTACTCCGGCGGCGCCCAGCAGCGCTGGCTGGAACGCGAGTTGGCCGCCGCCGACGCCGACCCGGAGATCGACTGGATCGTCGTCTGCATGCACCAGGTGGTGATCTCCACCGCCGACAAGTTCAACGGCGCCGACCTCGGCATCCGCGAATCCTGGGTACCGCTGTTCGACCGGTACGGCGTCGACCTCGTCGTCTGCGGCCACGAGCACCACTACGAGCGCTCCCACCCGATCCGCGGCCAGCAGCCCACCGACACCCGCACGCCGATCCCGGTCGCGACCGACACCGGGACGATCGACACCACCCGGGGCACCGTCCACATGGTCATCGGCGGCGGCGGCACCTCCGCCCCCTCGAACCACCTGTTCTTCAGCCCGGCCAAGGCCCGCGTCATCACCGGCGTCGGCGCGGTCGACCCCGCCACCGGCAAGCGCCCGCCGGTGTACGTGATCGAGGACGCGCCGTGGTCCGCCTTCCGCGACGCCGACAACCCGTACGGCTTCGCGGCGTTCGAGGTCGACCCGGGCGAACGCGGCGGCGACACCAGCATCAACGTCACCTACTACTCCGTCAGCGGCCCGTACGGCGACCTCGTCCCCGTCGACCGCTTCACGCTCACCCGCCCGCGCGGCTCCCGCGGCGGCGGGCGCGAGCTCTGACGGAGCGGGGGCGGGGGCGGGGCCGGACGGATGACGGCGAACAGATAACAGATGACAACTTTCAACATCTGTTATCTGTCATCTGTTTTCTGTTCGCCGTTCGCCGGCCGCCATCCCCTCCCGCGCCCAGCACACGCCTCGCTACCGCCCCGGCAGCGTGCACACGACGCGCCAGCCACCCACTCCGTGCGGCCCGGCCATGAGCGTCCCGCCGTGGGCGGCGACCCGCGCCGTGAGACCGACCAGGCCCGTGCCGCCCGCGCCGGGGCGGCGGCGCAGCAGCCTGCGGCCCCGCCGCACAGGAGAACCGCCGTCGTTCGTCACGGAAACCTCGACCTCCGTCCCCACCGCGCCACTCACCCGAACGACCACCGCACCCGCCCCCGGAGCGTGTCGGCGGACGTTCGTCAGCGCCTCCAGCACGACGGCGTACACGGTGGCCCCGGCCTCGGCTGCCAACAGGGCATCCGGGTCCGGCGGCAGGTGGACAGTGGCGCGCGTGCCCCCGGCCGAGTCGAAGCGCGCGACCAGTTCGGGCAGGTCGGCCGGCCCGAACCGGCGCGCTTCCCGGACGGCCTCGCCGGACTGCGGGTCACGCAGCGCACCGACCATCTCGTCCATCGAGTCGAGCGCCCGCAGGCCCGCCTCCTCCAGGCGCCGCAACAGGGCCGCCGTCTCCTCCCCGTCCTGCGGCCCGAGTTGGCCCGCCTGCGCCTCCAGCACGATCCCGGTGATCTCGTGGGCGACGAAGTCGTGGAGCCCGCGGGCGACTTCGAGCCGCTGCTCGCGGCGCGCCCGGTCGACGGCGCGTTCCCGCCGGGCGTCCAGCACGCGCAGGTAGAGGGAGGCCCCGGCCACCCCGAGGGCAGGCAGCAGCGCCAGCAGGAGCGCGATCAGCGACCCCGCCCAACTGCCGTGCGGCATCCGCAGGGTGAAGCGCAGTGGCAGGAGCGCAGCTGCGCACCCGACCGCCACGCCGACCACGCCGACCCACCGCCCGGGCACCCGTCGCACGACCCGGAACAGCACCGCGAGCAGCGCGAGCCACTCGAACGGCAGCCAGAACGCGGGCAGCCGGTACGGCCCGGAGTACCCGACGTCGAGCAGCAGTGACAGGCCTGCCACGGCCCCCGCACCGGCCGCGAGCGCGATCCGCCCAGCAGGCCACGAAAGCAGCGCGGCCACCGTCACCACCGCCGCCATCACGGCGACGAGCAACGCCGCCCCGTGCTCGCCCGGGTGCGCCAGCACGACGGGCAGCAGCAAAGCCACCCCGGCCATCAGCGCCGGCACACGACGGAACCGGCCGACGCCGGACGGGAGATCGGTACGCACACACGCGAGCCTACGGGCAGCTCTCCCGGGGGATGCCGGGGGATTCGGCCTCCTCCTCCCGATGGAGGCAACTCCACTCCACAGCGGGAGGTTTGGCAGACCCGCACCGAGCAGAGTGGTTCCCGACGCACCTGCCACCGCGTCCCACCCACACACGACCCGCCCACACGCAACCCGCCCACAGGAGGACGGACCATGAACCGCCGCCTCGCCACCGCCGCAGCCGCCTTCTGCCTCCTGGCCGCGACGATCACCGCCGCCGCGCCCGCGAGCGCCACCGCCGGCACGCCCTCCGACACCCACTCCGACGACTTCGGGCCGGTCAGCGTCCACGGCGCCGCCGGGACCGTCCTGACCACCACGTTCACCGGCTTCGAGGGCGACGCCGTGCGGATCGAGGTGGACGCCCACGCCGACGTCAACACCGACCCCCGCACCACCCGCGGGCACTTCCACGTCACCCACGTCCACACCGACGGCCGGCTGGTCGCCGACTTCTCGGGCGACATCACCTGCCTGGGCGTCGGCGGCCGGGAGGCGATCGCGACCGGCGTGGTGACCAGCGGCGAGGCGCCGTGGTTCCCGGGCCGGACGCCGGTGGGCGCGAAGGTGGCGCTCACCGTGCAGGGGAACGGGCGGCACGCGGGCCGGGTCGGCTGGGTGTGGGGCATGTTCGGCGCGCCGGTGTCCGACTGCCAGGGCACGGTAGCGTTCCTCCCCACCACCAGCGGCGGCTTCACCGTGCGGGGCTGAGCCCGCCGGGCCGCCCGACCGAGCTCGGAGGCCCGCCCGATGACCGCCCGCACCACCCCGTCCGGCGACCGGCACGGCGAACGTGCCACACACCCCGTACGTGCCACACACCCCGTACGTGCCGAGCGCGCCGCACGCGCCGAACACCCCGAACCCTCCGAACCCTCCGAACCCTCCGAACCCTCCGACCAGGGCGCGGGGTTCACCGGCCACGCAGGGGATGGCCGGTGAACCCCGCGCCCGCCGCCGACCTCCGCCGGCTCGCCGCCGTCGGCCCGTACTTCGCCCTCGGCACGGCCACCTCCGCCGACGACACCCCGCCGCCGGGCTACCGGCCGCTGCGGGAGCTGTACGACGGCGGACCGGACGGACCGCTGGCGGCGCGGGTGCAAGTCGTGGCGCGGCGGCTCGGCACCACCGAGCTCCGGGTCGCCGCGTCGATCCTGCACCTGGGCCTGGCCGCGCGGTTCTGGTCGGTCGGCGTGGGCGCGGCCGTCCTGCTCGGGGCGGTGCCGTCACTGGAGGAAGCGTGGATGCGGATCCCCGACCAGGGCCCGATGGACCTGTGGACGCCACAGCGGACACCGCAGGGCCCGTCTGCCACCGGGACGCTCCCGCAGCAAATCCACGACGCCATCGTCGACGGCCAGTTGGAGCCCCTCGCCGCCGCCGTCCGCGCCGTCGTCCCGCTCTCCGCCCGACTGCTGGTCGGCAATTCCGCGTCCGCCCTCGCCGGCACTCTGCGCGTCCTGGACGGTCACGCCCCGGACGCCGCCCGCACGTTGGTCGCCGAGCTGCTGGACCAGCCGCCACTCGCCGGGTCGGGCACACTCCGCACGGGCCCGCACGGCACGGCGTTCCAGCGCCGCAGCTGCTGCCTGTACTACCGCGTGGGCCCGGGCGCCGGCGTGTGCGGGGACTGCTGCTTCACCCGCCCGCCGTCCGCCAAGAGACCCTGAGTCGATAGCGGCCACGGCGACGAGAACGCAGCAGCCCACACCCGGCTTGTCCAGGGCCGGGCGCGGGCCGTCGATCCCCCGCCCGGTGCCGATGCCCTGACACCGGGCGAAGTCCTCATCCGTCCGCGGTCAGACCGCGACCGCCTCCTCCATCTCCTCCTCGGCCTCGACGTCCGCCTCCTCACCCCGCGCAGCCTCCAGGGGACGGCGCCCGCGCCGCTCGTACAGGGCCGCGGCCACCATGGCCGCCCCACCGAGCAGGAGCCACACCACCAGCGTCAGAACGTGCCCGCCCAGGCCGGCCCCGCCGTCGAAGTAGAGGATGCTGCGCGCCCCCTCCAGGAAGCCGGCGCCGGTCCAGAAGCCGTGCAGGGTGCCGAAGAAGGCGTTCTGCAGCTCGGGGCGGTAGATGCCGCCGGAGGTCGTGAAGTTGAGCATCACGAACAGGACCATCATCGTGAGCGTGGTCCACTTCTTCAGGAAGGTGTGCAGACCGATGCCGATGAAGACCACGCCCGCCGAGTAGAGCCAGCCGAGCCCCCACACCGCCGCCGCGTCGTGGTCGACGACGTGGAACACCGGGCCTGCGGTGACGATCCCGATCACGCTCACGACGAGCGAGACCGCGAGGCCGACGAGCGCCCGGATCCGCATGCCCAGCGCCGCGCCTGCCGCGCCGATCACGGCGACGCTCGCGTACGAGCCGATGCTCAGCGCGACCAGGAGGAAGAACAGTCCCTGGCCGGTCGGGTCGCCCTTGGCGGGTGTCGTGAGGTCGGTGACGTGCAGCGGGACGCCCTGCCGGTCGGTGACTCCGGTGAAGACCGCCGTGGCGGCGACGACCGAGGTGTCCGAGTTGCCCTTGGCGACGATCAGTTCGGGGCTGCGGGCGTCCGGCACGAACGCGCCGACCAGGTCGCGGTCCTTGAGCTGCTGCTCGGCGGCGGCGCGGTCGGGCAGCGTGCGGACGTCGAGGGCGTCCCCGGCCTTCGCGCGGATCGCCTGCGCGAGGCCCTGCGCCTGCGGGGTGGTGCCGACGACGGCGACCTTGAGGTGGTGCGGTTCGGGCTGGTGGAAGGCGCCCTGGTAGGCGAGCGCCATGCCGAGGCACATCAGCAGCGGGGTGATCAGGTGGACGGCGAGGTGCTTGAGCGAGTGCCCCAGGGCGGGCGCTGCGGCGGGGTTCCGGGGTGTGCTGCTCATGGCGTTCGTACCGTCCTCCGATGACGCGGTGACACTGTGCTATGTGAAGAGATAAGTGGCACATACAACCAATGAAGGTGGTAAATGCAACCATCTATGGATGTAGCTTACAACTATCCGAGGTCGATCGGAAGCGGGCCCCGAAGCACCCGGACTCACACCAGTTCGAACACCCCGTACCCGAACCCGTCCGCCCGCAGCTCCCCGTCCACGACCCGCACGCCCTGGGCGTCCAGCGCCCGGACTGCCTCCCCCAGCGGCACCGCACCGGGCTCCCGCCGCGGATTGACGGCCACCAGGTACCGCCCCGACCGCGTGTACACCAGCGGGTACCCGGCACACCGCACGTCCACCCCGCCCGACGCACCCAGCCCCGGGTGCGCCCGCCGCAACGCGATCAGCCGCCGGACGGTGTGCAGCAGCGAGGTCGGGTCGGCGCGCTGGGTGAGCACGTCCGGCCGGTGCGGGTCCGGGTCGACGGGCAGGTAGAGCCGCTCGGGTGCGGCGGCGGAGAAGCCGGCCGTCGGGCCGGGCGTCCACTGCATCGGGGTGCGCGAGCCGGCCCGGTTGTAGCGCGGGCCGAGCACGCTGCCCTCGGTGTCGGGCAGGCCCGGCACGTACCGCATGCCGATCTCGTCGCCGTAGTAGACGGCGGGCAGGGTCGGCCAGGTGAGCAGGAACGCGAAGGCGGCGGGCAGTTCCTCGGCGGTGCGCGGACCGGTCGCAAGGCGGGAGAAGTCGTGGTTGGCGGTGGGCAGCACGATGTGGCCGCTGTCCTCGGTGAGCTCGGCGGCCGAGCGCCACGCGTCGAGGAAGACCTGCGGCGTGCCGCGGCCGTCGGCCTCGAAGTAGCACGCGTCCTGGTGCCAGAACTCCTCGACCGTGCCGCCGTTGTTGTTCCAGAGGGATCGCAGCGGGAGGCCGCGGTCGGCGCCGCCGAAGTGGAGGAAGAAGTCGGCGTGGAAGCCGGCCGAGAGGGCGGCGGCCGGGTCGCCCCACTCGGCGAACAGGGCGGCCTGCGGGTGGGTGCGGTCGAGCCAGTCGCGCAGGCCGGTCCAGAGCTTCCCGGTCTCGGTCCGGTCCGGGTCGTCCTTGACGAGCGAGTACGCCATGTCGACGCGGAAGCCCGCCACGCCGAGGCCGAGCCAGTGGGACATGATGTCGCGCAGCGCCGCCCGGTTGGCGCGCGGCCCGTCCGCGTCCACCGGCTGGCGCCAGGGTTCGTCGGAACTCGGGCGCGCATAACCGAAGTTGAGAGCGGGCTGGCAGTCGAAGAAGTTCGGCCGGTAGAAGCCGGGACGGCTGCCGGGCGAGGCGACGAAGCCGTCCGTCTGCCGGTCGGACCAGATGTAGCGATGGTCGGCCGGGTCGTCGACGGCGGCCAGGAACCAGGGGTGGCGGTCGGAGGTGTGGCCGGCGACCAGGTCGAACAGTATCCGGATGCCCTTGCGGCGGGCGGCCTCGACCAGGGCGACCAGGCCGTCGGTGCTGCCGTAGCGCGGGGCGGGGGTGAAGTAGTCGGTGATGTCGTAGCCGGCGTCGCGGAACGGCGAGGCGAAGCAGGGGTTGAGCCAGACCGTGTCGACGCCGAGCCAGGAGAGGTGGTCGAGGTGCTCGGCGATGCCGCCGAAGTCGCCGATGCCGTCGCCGTCGGAGTCGGCGAAGCTCTGGGGGTAGATCTGGTAGAGGACGGCGTCGGCCAGCCAGTCGGGGCCGGGGCGGGTCGAGGTCATGGGCTGGGTCCTCCTGCCGGGTCCGGGGCCGGGTCCCCCGATTCTCGCGCAATCCCGCCCGCCCCGACAGTGCGCCGCACCAGCGCGCCGACCTCGCGACCGGGACCCCGGCGGCGAGCCCACCGCGCGCCCCGCCCTACCGTCCGCAGGCCTGCGTGAACGCCCGGGCCCGGCGCGTGATCTCCGCCCAGTCCCCCGCCGCGACGGCGTCCGGCGGCACCACGTCCGTGCCCGCGCAGACCGCGAACGCACCGTGGGCGAGGAACGCGGCGGCGTTGCCCGCGTTCACCCCGCCCGAGGCGACCAGCGGGACGTCCGGGTACGGGCCGAGCAGGTCCTTGAAGTAGCCGGGCCCGAACGCCTTCGCCGGGAAGATCTTGACGGCCGCCGCGCCCAGGTCGACCGCGTGGGCCACCTCGGTCGGGGTGAGCGCGCCGAGCACCACCGGCACCCCGGCGGCGTGCGCGGCGGCGGCCACCTCGGGCCGGCAGCCGGGGGTGACGAGGAACGACGCCCCGGCCGCGACCCCGCGTTCGGCCTGCTCCGCGGTCAGGACGGTCCCCACTCCGACCCGCCACCCGGCCTTGGAGGCGGCGGACAGGCACTCCGTCACATTCGGTGTGGTGTACGTGAATTCGGTCCAGGTGATGCCACCGTCGGCGAGCGCGGCGCACAGCGCGGCGGCATCCGGGATCCGCGGCGCGCGGACCACGGCGAGGACCCGGTCGTCGCTCAGAGCGGAGAGGGGGGAAGGCGCGGGGGAGGTCACAGGGCTCGGGCTCCTCGATCGGTGCGGCGCAGGGCCCGCCCGGGCCTGGCGCCCGTGGTGCGGCCCTGCCGGACGACGGCGGTGCCGTTGACGTAGACGTGCTCGATGCCTTCGGCGGGCAGCCGGGGCTGCTCGAAGGTGGCGGCGTCGCGGACCCGCTCGGGGTCGAAGAGCACCAGGTCCGCGTGGTAGCCGGGCGCGATCCGGCCGCGCCGGTGCAGCCCGAGCCTGGCGGCGGGCCGCCCGGTCATCCGGGCCACCGCCTCCTCCAGTGTGAGCACGCCCAACTCCCGGCCGTAGTGGCCGAGGTAGCGCGGGAACGTGCCCCAGGCTCGCGGGTGCGGACGGGCGCCGACCAGCAACCCGTCGCTGCCCGCGGTGTGCGCGGGGTGGCGCATGATCGCCCGGACGTTCTCCTCGTGGCCGACGTGCTGGAGGATCGTCGTGGCCAGTTCGTCCCGCCGCAACAGGTCGAGGAAGACGTCCGTGCCGCCGCTCCCCCGTTCGGCGGCGAGATCGGCGACCGTCCGGCCGACCGCGTCCGCCAGTTCGGCCGAGCGGACGCCCGAGACCTGGATCGTCGCCCAGTCCGTGACCACGCCGTGGCAGCCGTCGCTGCCCGTCTCCTCCACCGCGTGCCGGATCCGCTCGCACGCCGCCGGGTCGGCGAGCCGGGCGAGGGTCGCGGCCGGGCCGCCCTCGGTGGCCCAACTCGGCAGCAGGGCCGCCAGGGTGGTGGATCCCGGCAGGTACGGATAGCTGTCCAGGGTGAGGTCCACGCCGTCGGCGAGCGCCGCGTCGACGAGGTCCAGCAGTTCCCCGGCCCGGCCCGCGTTGACGCCGAAGTTCATCGTCGCGTGGGTCAGGTGCAGTCCGCACCCGCTCCGCCGGGAGATCTCCACCATCTCCGCGTACCCCTCCAACGCACCCGCACCGTAGGAACGTTGGTGCGGCGCGTGGAAACCTCCGTAGGCCGCGACCACCGTGCACAGGTCGACCAGCTCGGCGGTGTCCGCGTACATCCCGGGCGTGTAGCTCAGCCCGCTGGACATGCCGACCGCCCCGGCCAGCAGCCCGCGCGCCAACTCCTGGCGCATCCGGTCGAGTTCGAGCGGGGTCGGCGCGCGGTCGGCCCAGCCCATGGCGAGCATGCGCAGCGAGCCGTGCGGGACGAGGTAGCACGCGTTGACGGCGGCCCGGGTGCGGTCGAGGCGGTCCAGGTAGCCGCCGACGTCGCGCCAGTCCCAGTCGAGGTCCGCCGGATCGCCGTTCCAGCCCGCGAGTTGGCGGCGCAGCGCGGGCAGGGTGGTGTCGTCCACCGGGGCGTACGACAGTCCGTCCTGCCCGAGGACCTCGCAGGTGACGCCCTGGGTGACCTTGGCCGGGTGCTCGGGTTCGAGTAGCAGGGCGAGGTCGGAGTGGGCGTGCATGTCGATGAACCCGGGGGCGAGGACGAGCCCGTCGGCGTCCACGACGCGCCCGCCGTCCGGCCCGACCCCGCGCCCGCCGTCCGGCCCGGCCCCGATCCCGGTGATCAGCCCGTCGGCGATCCGGACGTCGGACCGGTAGCGCTCCGCGCCGGTGCCGTCGACGACGGTCGCGCCACGGAAGACGACCGCCCCGCCTGGCTCCCCGCCCTCGCCCTGGTTCATCAGAAGAACGTCCTGACCAGCCCGGTGACCTTGGGCTCGGCCGCGTCCGCGGAGTCCAGCACGGGGATCGCGGTCCACTTGTCGAAGGCGGTGCACGGGTGGGATACGCCGAGGCGCAGCACCGCACCGACGGGTGCGAGGTCGCCGGCGTCCCGCAGGAACGCGTGCTGGTCGTTGAGCGCGGTGATCCGGGCCACTGTGTCGGTCAATCCGGTGCCCCCGCGTACGAGTTGCGGCTCCGGCATGCCCTCGTCGAAGGGCAGGTCGCGCTTTCCGGCGTCCAGCAGGGCGAGTTGCGGTTCGGGCCGGGAGACCACGCGCGCCCAGCCGTGCAGGGCACCCCGGAAGGGAGCGTCCCCGGCGCCCCGGACGAGCGGCGAGATGCCGCGGTAGAAGCCGTCGTCGTGCGCGACGTAGGCGCCCGAGCGCAGCACGGTCAACGCGTCCGGCAGCGCGGCCAACTCCTCGACCACCAGGTCGAAGTAGGCGCTGCCGCCGGCCGAGACGATCGGCGGCGCGTCGTCGGGGTAGGCGCGGGCGAGCCGTCCGTGCAGGTCGGCGAGCGCCTTGAGGTAGCCGCGGACGGTGGCGAGCTTCTCGGCCGTCGCGTCGTGGGCGAGCGCGCCCTCGTACCCGCCGACGCCGGCCAGCCGCAGGGTCGGGGCGCGCAGGACGGCGGCGGCGACCTCGAAGGCCGCGTCGACGCCGCGGGCGCCGGTCCGCCCACCGGGGCCGCCGAGTTCGACGAGCACCTCGACGGGCCGCTCGGCCCCGGCGGCACGCAGCGCCTCGTCCATCAGCTGGACGCTCTCGACGCCGTCCACCCAGGAGACGAAGCCGAACTCCGGGTCGGCGTCGAGTTCACCGGCGAGCCAGCGCAGTCCGACCGGGTCGAGCAGGGTGTTGGCGAGCAGGATCCGCTGGACGCCGAAGGCGCGGGCGACGCGGACCTGGGGCAGGTTGGCGAGGGTGATGCCGTGGCTGCCGGTGTCCAGCTGCGCCTTCCAGAGGGCGGGCGCCATCGTGGTCTTGCCGTGCGGGGCGAGGGCGACGCCCGCCTTGGCGCACCAGTCGGCCATGGTGCGCAGGTTGTGGTCGAGGGCGGCGGCGTCGAGGGTGAGCAGCGGGGTGCCGAGCCCGCTCAGGGTGGGCCCGGTGGCCAGCCAGTCCCGGACGGTACGGCCGTGCCCGTCGGCCGGGACCGCCTTGAACCGCCAGTCCAGCACCTCGTCGGCGAGCGCCGCGACCGCGGCGGCGTCGATGCCGGGACCGGTGCCGGCGCAGGCGAATGCGCCGCGTGCGAAGGTCTGCCCCACTGTCTTCCTCCATCAGCCAGGTTGCAACATGCGCAACGAGGGTTGCACATGCTGGCATCACGGTTCTAGCATCGGCGCCGGACCACGGTCAACGGAACCGCCCCCGGACCACGGTGAGCGGAACCGACCTCAGTCGTCGAAAGCCGTCGAAGGCCGTCGAAAGCCGTCGGAGCCGGTCCGATGCCAGCGCCCCGGGCACAGTCGCAGACGAGGAGCCCAGCAGATGCCGCCACAGGACACCCCGGGCCCGGCGCGCCCCGGCCCGCCGGCCGCCGTCTGCGTGGGCGAGTCGATGGCCGTCCTGCTGCCGGACCGCCCGGGCCCGCTGGAGGCGGTGGACACCTTCCGGCTGTCGGTCGGCGGCGCGGAGTCCAACGTCGCCGGGGCCCTCGCCGCGCTTGGCGTGCCCACCGCGTGGATCAGCCGGGTCGGCGACGACGGCTTCGGCCGCCGCCTGGTCGCCGAGGTGGCCGCCCGCGGGGTCGACGTCTCGGCCGTCGCGGTGGACCCGCACCGGCCGACGGGCCTCTACCTCAAGGAGGTCGGCGGATCCACCGGCCACCACCACGACCTCGGCCCGGGCCGCAGCCGCCTGCACTACCACCGCCGCGGCTCGGCCGCCGCCGCACTCTCCCCCGCCCTGCTGGACGATCCGACGGCCGCCCGCCTGCTGGCCGGCGCCCGGCTGCTGCACCTGTCCGGCATCACGGCCGCACTCTCCGACGACTGCCTCGCCCTCCTGCGCGCCCTGCTCGTCGGCCCACGCCCGAGCCACCCGGACACCCCGACGAACCCGAACAACCCCACGAGCCCGACGCGCCCGACGCGCCCGACGAGCCCGGACGCCCCGAAGACCCCGAACACCCCCACGAGCCCCCGCCGCCTGGTGAGCTTCGACCTCAACTGGCGCCCCGCACTCTGGCGCGACCGCGACCCGGCCGTCCTGCCACCACTGCTCGACGCCGCCGACGTCCTGCTGCTCGGCGCCGACGAGGCCGAGGCCGCGTTCGGCACCGGCGACCCGGCCGTCCTACGGCGCCGATTCCCGTCGCCCGCCACCATCGTCGTCAAGGACGCCGCCCGGGCCGTCACCGCGCTCGGCCGGGACGGCTCCGCCGTCACCGAACCCGCCCTCGCCGTCGAGGTCGTCGAGGCGACCGGCGCGGGCGACGCCTTCGCGGCCGGCTACCTCGCCGGCACGCTCCGCGGCCTGGACCAGCGCCGCCGGCTGCGCCTCGGCCACCTGAGCGCGGCCTGCGCGCTCACCACCCACGGCGACCAGGCCGAGCTGCCGCCCGCGCCCGTCGTCGCCGCCCTGCTCGACGCCGCCCCCGCCGCCTGGGCCGCCACCCGCGTCACGGCGAGCGCCATCAGCAGCCCCGCGCTCGGCTCCCGGGCGAGCCGGACCGCACCGGACCGGACCACCCCGGACCCGACCACCCCGGACCGGAGCCGGACCACCCCGAGCGGAGCCCGATGAGCCAGACCGTCAGCCGCGCCCTGCGCATCCTCGCCGAGCTCGGCGAGGGCGAGCGCTCCCTCGACCAGCTGGCCGAGGTGCTCGGCGTGCACAAGACGACCGTGCTGCGCCTGCTCCAGAGCCTCGAAGCGGAACGGTTCGTCTACCGCGACGCCGGCTACCGCTACCACCTGGGCGCCGGCCTGTTCGCCCTGTCCGGCCTCGCCCTGGAGCAGCGCGGCATCCGCCGCATCGCCGCCCCGCACCTGGCCGAGCTGAACGCCGCCACCGGCCAGACCGTCCACCTGGCCGCGTACGAGGGCGGTGAGGTCGTCTACATCGACAAGTTCGACTCCCGCCACCCGGTCAGGATGTACTCCCGGATCGGCCTGCGCGCCGCGCTGCACAGCGCCGCCGTCTCCAAGGTGCTGCTGGCGGACCTGCCGCTGCCCGAGCGGCGCCGGGTCGTGGCGGGCGTCGACTTCACCCCGCACACGGCCAACACCCTCACGTCGCCCGAGGCGCTGCTCGCCGAGCTGGAGCGGGTGGCCGCACAGGGCTGGGCGCAGGACCACGCGGAGCACGAGGCCTTCATCAACTGCGTGGCCGCACCGGTCCGGGACGCGAGCGGCCGGGTCGTCGCCGCCGCGTCGATCTCGGTGCCGGACGTCCTCCTCTCGTACGAGCAAGTGCTGGACCTGCTACCGCAGTTGCTCGCCACCACCCGCGCCATCTCGGCCGACTGCGGCCGACCGGAACAGATCTGACACTTCGTCAAAATGATGAGCAGAGGATGAGCATGAGCGACAAGACCGAGATCCGCACCGACGGCGCACCCGCCCCGGCCTGGCTGTTCTCCCAGGGCGTGCGCAAGGGCCCGATCCTCCAGGTCTCCGGCCAGGGCCCGCAGGACCCCGCCACCGGCGAGTACCTGTACCACGGGGACGTGAAGGCGCAGACCCGGCGGACGCTGGAGAACGTCAAGGCGATCATGGAGGCCGGCGGGGCGAGCATCGAGGACGTCGTGATGTTCCGCGTCTACCTCGCCAAGCGCGCCGACTTCGCGCCGATGAACGAGGTCTACGGCGAGTTCATCGCGGAGAACATCAAGCCCGGCGGCGTGAAGCCCTGCCGCACCACGATCTTCGTCGAGCTGCCGCAGGAGCCGATGCTGGTCGAGATCGACGCACAGGCCGTCGTCTCCTGACGCG
This sequence comes from Kitasatospora sp. NPDC059722, assembly GCF_042733235.1. NCBI lineage: Bacteria > Bacillati > Actinomycetota > Actinomycetes > Kitasatosporales > Streptomycetaceae > Kitasatospora > Kitasatospora sp. NPDC059722. Next base: position 11,014 of record NZ_JBHWGD010000038.1, on the reverse strand, counting down.
CCGCGGAAGAAGTGGCCGCCAGCCGGGGCCCGGACGCTTCACGCGGTCCGGGCCCGCCGCTTGCCACCGGCGCCCGCCACCCTTAGGTTAGGCTCACCTAACTAACAGGAGGTCCGCATGGCCACCGCGCGCCAGCACCCCGCCGACGAGGCCGCCGAGCCCACCACCGCCGAGCGGGTCCACAGCCTGCTCACGGCCACCGCGTCGCTCACCGTCCGCGCCCTCGGCGAGCACCACGACCTCGCCAGCCCGGTGGCGGTCCACGGCTCCCGGCTCCGGCTGCGCGCGCCCATCGACGCCCCGCTGACCCTCGCCGCCGTCGACGCGCCCGACGGCCTCGCCGTCGTCCTCGACGTCACCGATGTCTCCCCCGTCGCCGTCCGCGACCGGGTCCGCGGCCGCCTCTCCCTCGCCGGCCGACTGCGCCTGGCGCACCTCGCCGACGACGGCCTCAGCGTCCACCTGCGCGTCGACACCGCCCACGCCGTCCTGTCCACCCCGTACGGCACCGGCGCCGTCACCGCCGCCGAACTCGCCCTCGTCACCGCGGACCCGCTCGCCCGCACCGAGGCCGGCCTGCTCACCCACCTCGCCGACGACCACGCCGACGCGCTCGCCGTCCTCACCCGGCTGCTCGACCCCGCACTCCTCGCCGGCCGCCCCGCCGTGCGCCCGCTCGCCCTCGACCGCTACGGCCTGGTGCTGCGCCTGGACCACCCGCACGGCCACCGCGACGTCCGCCTGGTCTTCCCCGAACCGGCCACCGACACCGAGGACTTCGGCCACCGCATGCACGACCTGCTGGCCGCCGCCCAGCACGCGCTGCCCGTCCACCGCACCTGAGAACCGTCAACCCCAAAGAGACCTGACGGACCGTCAATCACGTTCCGCCGCATCCTCCAACACGATCCGCCCCATCCGCGCGTAGAGCTCCGGCCGCCGCCACCGCATGACGAGCGCCAGCACGATCCCGCCTGCGAAGGCGCCGATCACAAGGTACGGGATCAACCGGAACAGGAGCGTCCCGGCGGCCGCGCCCGCCGCGGTGCCCCGGTTCACCACCAGCAGCGCGACCACCCCCGCCATCGCCACCCCGCCCGCCACCGGCGCCGTCAGCGTCCGGAACCAGTGCCTGGTCTCCGGGTGCCTCCCCAGCACGTGGAAGTACCCGACCACGGCGAACGAGCAGAGCGTCTGCACGATCAGGATCGCCATCGTCCCCAGCAGCGCCAGCAGCGTGTACAGGTGCAGGTACGGATCCATACCGGCCGCCAGGAAGGCGAGCACCAGCCCCGCCGCGATCCCCGACTGCACCACCGAGGCGACGTGCGGCGAACCGTGCCGCGGGTGCGTGCGCCCGAGCGCCGGGTGCAGGAAGCGCTCCCGCCCGATCGCGTACAGGTACCGCGCCGCGCACTGGTGGAAGGCCATCGCGCACGCGAACGACCCGGTGACGACCAGCCATTGGAACACCCGCACCGCCCACGCCCCGAGGTGCGCGCCCAGAGGGTCGAAGAACAGGCTGTTCCCGTCCTTGCCCGGCACCGCACCGCTCGCCACCGCGACCGCGTGCTCCACCCCGTTGCCGGACACGATCATCCAGGACACGAACACGTAGAACAGCCCGACCCCGACCACCGACGCCAGCGTCGCCCGCGGCACCACCCGCTTCGGATCGCGCGACTCCTCCCCGTACATCGCCGTCGACTCGAACCCCACCCACGACGTGAACGCGAAGAACAGCCCGAGCCCGGCCGCCGCGGCGCCCGAACCCCCCACCCCCTTCAGCGCGTTCAGCGGATTCACCACCTCGCCGACGATCCCGTCCGGCCCGCCGCCGGCCGCCAGCACCGCGAGCGACACCGCCCCCAGCACCCCGACCTCCAGCACCAGCGCCACCCCGAGCACCCGCGCGGTCAGGTGCAGGTCGAACCAGGCCATCACCCCGATCACCAGCAGCCCGGCCGCCGCGTACCACCCCCACCCGAGGTCCACGCCCAGCTGCGCCCGCACCAGCCCACGCAGCGCGTACGCGAAGAAGCCGACGACGGAGGCCTCGAAGGCGACGTACGCGAGCAGCGCGAGCAGCCCGGCCGCCATCCCCACCACGCGTCCGAGCCCGTGCGAGACGTACCCGTAGAACGCACCGGCCGCGGTGATGTGCCGGGCCATCGCCACGTACCCGACCGAGAACACGGTGAGCACGAGCGTCGCCACCACGTACGCGGCGGGCGCGTCGGCCCCGTTGCCCTGCCCGACGACGATGGGCAGGTTCCCGGTCATCGCGGTGATCGGAGCGGCGGTGGCGACCGCCATGAACACCACCCCCACGAGCCCCACCGACCCCGGCTTCAGCCGGTCGACCCCACGCTCCACCGCCCGCCCGCCGCTCTGGACCGCCATCCGCCCGCCTCCGCCCACCGCACCCGACCACCGCACCCGACCACCGCACCCGACCGGCGCCATCGCAGCACGCCGAAGGCCCGCACGCCGAACAAATCGTCAACGAACGACCATTCCGGCCACTCCACCGGACGCAGTCTTGATCTCCACGTCAGCCGGCTCTCATCGCCGTCTCACGGTCGCGGTGGATCGTGGCCCGACGATGGACGAACACCCGGGGGAATGGGAGCCATGACGGCAGAGGACAAGGAAAGACCGGGTAGGGAGAGACCGGGCACGGCCCACTGGTTCGGCCGGATGACGCTCCGCGGCCGGCTCGCACTCTTCACCGCGGCCGCGGTCTCGCTGGCGGTCGTGGCCTGCGCGGTGGCCGGCTGGTTCGTCGCGCGCGACGAGATGGTCAACCAGGTCGACCAGACGCTGTCGCACGCGTGGATGCCGGGCGACCGGCCGCCGAGCGGCGCGCAGATCAAGGCGCTGAACGACTGGTGCAACGGCGCGGCCGGGCAGCCCTGGATGCCCAGGGGGGACACCGTCCCCACGGTGATCGTCGCCGACGGCACCTCCTGTCCGCAGAAGGACCCCCGCGCCGTGGTCGCCACCCCGGACGACCTGCCCGTCGCGCAGAGCGGGAGCAGCGGCCCGCACGCTGCCTCGCTGTTCCGCGACGGCCACACCGTCGACGGCACCCCGGTGCGGGTCTACGTGGTCAGCTTCGGTCCGGTGATATTCGACAACGCCGCCTCCACCGCCGCCGTGGCGCTCGCCCAGCCGCTCGAACCGGTGCAGGACGCGCTCACCGAACTCGCCCTGATCACCGCCGGCGCCGCGGCCGTCGTCATCGCGCTCGCCGCCGCGGGCGCCCTGTGGATCGCCCGCACCGCCCTGCGCCCGGTCGACCGCCTCACCCGCGCGGCCCAGCACATCGCCCGCACCCAGGAGCCGGGCGTGACGATCGAGGTCTCCGGCCACGACGAGATCGCCCGCTTCGGCGAGGCCTTCAACGCGATGAGCACCGCCCTCGCCGGTTCGCTGGACAGCCAGGCCCGGCTGATCGCCGACGCCGGCCACGAACTGCGCACCCCGCTGGCCTCCATGCGCACCAACGTCGACCTGCTCATCCGCAGCCAGGAGTCCGGCCGCCCGCTGCCCGAGGCGACGCTCACCCGGATCCTCGGCCACATGAAGGCGCAGATGACGGAACTCTCCACCCTCATCGGCGACCTGCTCGAACTGTCCCGGCCCGCCGACGCCCGCGGCGCGAAGCCGCTGCCCGTCGTCGCCCTGCACGACATCGCCGCCCGGGCCGTCGAACGGGCCGAACTGCGCGGCCCCGGCCTGGTGTTCGGCGCCGACCTGACGCCCTGGTACGTACGCGCCGATCCGCACGCGCTGGAGCGCGCCGTGATCAACCTGCTGGACAACGCGGTGAAGTTCAGCCCGCCCGGCGGCCGGATCGGCGTCTCGCTGGCGGACGGCGAACTCGCCGTCCGCGACGAGGGCCCCGGCATCGCCGCCGAGGACCTCCCGCACGTCTTCGACCGCTTCTGGCGCTCCCCGTCCGCCCGCCAACTGCCGGGATCCGGCCTGGGGCTGGCGATCGTCGCCCGCACGGTCCGCGCGGCCGGCGGCGAGGTCGCGCTCGCACCGGCCGGCCCGGACGGCGGCACCGTCGCGACCGTCCGGCTGCCGGGCGCGGCCACACCGCCGCCGGAGACGCCCCCGCCGGCCGGCGCTGACCGGAGCTGAGGCCCGCGACGAGAACGGGGGGCGGGAAAACAGCGACCGGCCCGGGGCCCCCCGCGTGGACGTGGGGCGGGCGGAGAAAAACCACAACAACCGCGCCAACCCAACCAACAAGAATAAAAAGTGGTGGCAGCTGGCAAA